>DASZYD010000014.1:0-37881 GCA_035545555.1 Saccharimonadales bacterium (SeqCode)
TGCGCAGGAGCGCTTCTATCGCTTCGTCATCCAGTCCCGTATGGCGCGCTTCGGCAACCCACACGCCCAGGTCATGGAGCAATGCCTCCTGGGCCTCGGGTGAAGGTCCGGGAAGCCGTTGCGTGACGAAGGTGCCGCTACCGGTGCGCCCCTCTGCGAGTCCGCGCATCTCAAGCTCACGGTACGCCTTAAACACGGTGTTGGGGTTGATCGCCACATGTGCGACCACCTCTTTGACGGTGGGAAGCTTGTCCCCGGGCTGCAGTATGCCGACCTGTAGCGCCTGCATGACTTGCTGCACGATCTGCAGGTAGGGCGGCACCCCTGAATGTGTATTAAGACGGAACGTGATCACAGTTCAAGCATACCACTATTTCACTAGTAAAATAGTCATTTGATAAAAAATGAGAGGAAAGCGCGCAGTATACTGCCGGCGTCTCGAGTTCAGACAACTTAGGTTGGGCTTTCGACTATAACGACACCCGCTGGTAGGCTGGTTCACTCAGAATGCGCTAAGTACTGAAATATATATTTTAGGTTCGTTGGGTGCTGTATCTGGATACTTTCATACGTCTTGAGCTTGAGCAAGTCCTTGTCGGCGGATATAAGGATATCTGCTTTGGCTTCTACTGCACATTCCAAGATAATGTTATCGTCAGGGTCGTCCTTAATAACTTCAAGCTTCTGCGTCGGATTAACTGTAGTTGCGATGTCCTTGACGCGGTTGATATATTCAACTGCCAATCTGCGATCAAATTGCAGCTTACTCTCCAACTTTTCCTGCACTTCTGCTAAGATGGCTGGAGAAGTATACAACTTAAATTTATTGCCTGGCGGTGTCGCCAAATCGAGCCAATACTCTATGTATCCACTGGGCATACCAACTGCCATGATGTAAATGTTCGTATCAAAAACGAGCTTTAGCTGCGGATACATCTTAGCCTAAGTATTCTTCAGCCTGGTCAATGCTCTCGATACCTAAGGCCATGAATTTTGCGCGCCCTATTTTTTGTATCTTAGTGAGAGTTCTTTTGAACTTGTATGTGTCGTACATGTCACGAAAAACGTCACTCTTAGAGCGGCGTTCTTCTTTCGCGATACGCTCTACATCTTCTTTGACTTCGTCATCGATTGAAAAGCTTATTACTGTCATACTTATGATTTTATTGGAATTTAATAAAGTAGTCAATCATTTATATTAAGGCCAGCATTGCCATATGTGATGCATAAACCCAATAGGATTCGAACACAAAAAACAGAGGTGGAGCAAAATTATTTGCAAAAACTGCTTCGATCCTACCTCTGATAATCTTATCTGGTACGCCCGGAGGGATTCGAACCCCCGGCCTTTAGGACCGGAACCTAACGCTCTATCCAGCTGAGCTACGGGCGCGTAATGAAAGTATCATATCAGATATAGCGTGCTTTTGCCACGTCGCCTGGCCTATAGTGTCCGGCTTATACTGTGTATATGGCTGAAGCTGGTGCCTTGTTCGAGGGTGATAGCGCCTACGCGCATTACCGGATAGCCGATGTGTCGTATATGGGGCGGCCGGCGCGGCTGCTGTATGGCGGCACCCATGAAGCCGCCCAGTCGGGGCTGGCGCTGGACGATCGCCCTGAGCTGCTGTTCGACTACAATCAGCGCCTGCTGGAGCTTTTTCGTGGCCTCAAGCCGCGCCGTGTACTCCTGATCGGCGGCGGGGCATGCACGTTGCCCAGGGCGCTGCTCGGCCTGGTGCCAAACCTGCGGCTGGACATTGTAGAGATCGATCCGTTGCTGGTAGATCTTGCCGGCCGCTACTTCGGCTTCGTGGCCGGTAAACACACCCGCATATCAGTGGCCGAGGGGCGCCAGTACCTGGCGGGGACGGAGGAGCGCTACGACCTGTTGGTTGTGGATGCCTTTCTTGGAGATACTATGCCGCCGACGCTGCGGACGGTTGAAGCTGCCCAGGTCTATGCGCGCCACTTGCGCCGCGGCGGCGTGCTGGCGCTGAATGTCATCGCCGCCTATGAGGGGCGCCTGGCGGAGGCACTCCGCCGGCAGATTGCCAGCCTGCGGACGGTATGTACGGACGTGCAGATCTTTCCGGCGAGCCCGGCACTGTCACTCTGGCTGCCGCAGAACTTTATCGTAACCGCGACATGCAAGCCACGCGACGTAGCGCAATATATGCGTTACGGGCCGCTGAGCCTGCGTGATTGGCCGGCCGGCACGCCGTTGTATGATGCGGATACTAGGCCGCCAACTGCGGCTTGAGCGCCGCAAATGCCTGCTCACCGAACAGCGGGTCGCGGCTCAGCAGCGTCATCTCGGCCGTACCGAACGCGACCCCGGCCCGGACATAGTTATGGCTGCCAAGCATGGTACCCTGGTCGGTCATAAGTAGCTTGGCATGCATGAACATGGCACCCCTGGCGCGTTCGCCGGCAAACAGCGCCGCCGGCCAACGCCGCCGCTCGCCCCACACAACCGCGTGCTGCAACAAGTTGAATGGGAATGGATACGTGCCCGGATAGTTAAAGATAACCTGCACCTGCACGCCACGCTTGCGGGCGGCAGCCAGGTGCTTGGCGGTGAGGTTGTTGGGGAAGTACTGGCAGGTGATGAAAATGTGCTGCCGGGCTGTATCGATCAGTGCCAGCGTCTCATCGAAGATAATTGACTGGCCGCGCACGCCGGCATCGATGAGCAAATCGGTATTGCCGTCCACCCGCAACCGTTGGTCGGTATCATGCAGGGCCCGGCGCACGGATCGGTGTGTTATGACCTGCCGGCCGAAGTCGTAGAGCTGATCGGCCAGTGCTGCGTCGGTCCAGCTGGTCATGAGGTCGACCTGGGCCGCCACCCCCAGGTTGCAGCCGCCGACAAACAGCTCGTCATTGCATACTGCCAGCTTGATATGCGACCGTCCACTGAACGGATTGGCAAACCGCCGCGCCGGCCAGTTGATAATAACCGCCTGGCCGCCTGCCGCACGCAGCTCTTCCACGACGCGCCGGCAGCGCTCAAATACCGGCGACAGACGACGGGGCAGGTCACGTCGGTAGACGAGCGGGCCCGGCCGCCGCATATGG
This sequence comes from Saccharimonadales bacterium (SeqCode), assembly GCA_035545555.1. Lineage (GTDB taxonomy): Bacteria > Patescibacteriota > Saccharimonadia > Saccharimonadales > UBA4665 > JANWHZ01. Next base: position 3,082 of record DASZYD010000014.1, read on the forward strand.
TCATTCACGATCATGAAGGGGTAGGCATCAAGCGCGAAGCTGACGGCCGCGCCGCGCCTGGCCGCGGCAGCTAGCTCGGCAAATAATGCCTCGACCAGCGGTTCATCTGGCTGGAACTCCATGGTCATCAGCAGAAACCGGTCGCCCCGCGTCAGTGTGGTGGCGCGGGTAATCAGGGCACGGAAGTAGTCGGCCCGGCTATAAAACATAAACTGCCGCGGTGGCGCCGCTGGAGCGTCGGGTATTTGCATCAATACTCATTGTACTGCACCGGAAGTGGTTTTAGCGTATTTGCCACAGCGTGCAATATAGCGTGCCAGGCAGGGCGCATGCCTCCCCGGCTACGACTTTTTGCGCTGCTGATTGATCAGGACGCCGAGGCCGATAATGATGATGAACACCGGCCAGAGCTTACCCATCACATCAAAGTCGAAAAAGTTCTGCAAGAGAAAAATAACGCCGACCGTAACGATCAGCACGCCACCCAGCGAGCTCGCATAGAGCCACTCCCGGTGGCCGAATGGTCCAGAATCGTGTCTACTCATATCTCTCATAGTACCGGTTCACCGCCTTAAACGCAAAAAGCTTCCTGTCTACTCCAACACGCAGTGATGGAGTAGCACGCCGTGTGGCTGCCGGTCGGCGCTGCCGCCGGGTGCGACCACGGTGATAGTATCGCCGGTGTGCACCTGTGAAGCTTCGGCAAATTGACAGGTGACTGTGTATGGACGACCCGTTTGGAAGACCGCGAGTGTGGTGCCAGCTTTCTGCTGCAGATTTACGAGTCTGCCGCTGAAGATAAGTGCGGCACTGCCGTAATCGCTGTAGAAGTGGTCTTGCTGCATGGCATCGGCGATCTGTACTGCCGTGACGTGCTCAACGATGGTGGTCTGTCGGGCGTGCAGGTTGCCGAACCAGAATGAAGCGGCGTTGGCGAGGGCCAGCCCAAGTACAATAGCGCATACTATGATCTTAGCGGTGCGATTCATAGCAATATCCTTTCCGTTTGTTAGATGCTCTTTGGCCGCGCTTACGGGCAGATCCCACAGGGCGCGAGCCCATATAACGGCGCGCCGCCATATAACCGGCTCGGCCCGCAGCATATCGTCGAACGTCTGCGACATAGGCCGGGCGTAGCGCCGCCGATAGGATGCGGGGTATAGCAGCAAGAGCTTGCCATATGCATCTGCTGCCGTCAGTCTAGTACGCTGCCCCATGACGCAGCTCCCAGACCTGGCGTGTCCGCGCCAGCTCCAGGCTATTTTGGTAGTAATCAAGCTCAGTGCCGAGTGCCTGGCGGCCTTTGTCGGTGAGGCGGTAATAGCGCCGCCGCGGGTCGTCCTCGTGCTTGATCTCCCGGATGAGATGCTGCAGGTTCAGCTGCTTAATGCTGGTGTAGAGAGCGCCGGGGCTAAGCTTGATCTTGCCGCCGCTGTCCGCGGCAACCTGTTTGATAATCTCATAGCCGTGCCGTTCGCGCAGGCTCAAGGCCAGCAGAATACTAAACGCGACCTGCGGCAACTGGCTTGCTTGGTGTGCCATACTCTATAGAGTATATCTAACTTTTGTATATGTCAAATGTAGATATAGTCATGCCAAGAAGAACAGAGCCACCGCCGCGAAGATAAGGCCGACATCACGAAACGTAACTGCTAGCTGACCAAGGTTAAGGCTGACAATGCCCGCTAATGTCAGGGCGCTAGCCAGCGCCGCGTAGCGGAGGTACTTGCCGCTGACCAGCCAGGCGACGAGCAGAAGCTCGTAAACGGCCATAGCAGCGACGGCGGCACGGAGCGACATGAAGGACGTGGCGAAGGAGGGAATATAGCCGGTCCACTGATAGGGCTGCAGCAGTTGCGACACGGCTGCGTAGGCAAAAACGACCACCAGGCCGATGCGTAGTATAAGGGTGGCGGCGGTGGGGTTGCGAGCAAACATACTGCTCCATCATAGCACTTATGCTACACTGTGCGCTGTTAGATCCTATCAGGAGGGGATATGAAGAAGATCGTACCTATCGGCGTCGTGGTCTTGGTACTTGCAGCTCTCGGCTGCTGGTATGCGCTGGCGCACTACGCAAATACGAACAACAACACGAGCACGACGAATACCATGCATATGGGTACGTCCGGCTCGAACAACGGCGGCAGCAACGTTGCGCAATCGACGAACAAAGTCACCATCGCCAATTTTGCTTTCAGCCCTGCCAGCATCACGGTCCGGGCCGGCACCACCGTAACGTGGACCAACAACGACAGCACGGCGCACACGGTTACTGAGAATGACGGCCAATCCGGTCCGGACAGCGGTGACATTAACCCCGGCCGGAGCTACAGTTTTACCTTTACGAAGTCCGGTACCTATCACTACCACTGCGCTATCCACAGCAGTATGACCGGCACCGTGCTGGTAACGCCTGCCGCGAGCGAATAGAAGTCTGCGCTGCCGATCTATCCGGCCGTACGGGCAGCACGTAGAACGTCGCCGGTACCCGATGTATACTGGATACATGAGTAAAGAAGCACTGCCCGGCGGTACCGTGCACCATCTGCCTGCAGACTTACGGCAGGCACTCACGGCTGCCCCGCCGGCGCGGGCAGCCTGGCAGACTCTCACCCCGCTGGCGCGCAACGAGTGGATTTGCTGGGCAATCACGGTCAAACAACAGAAGACCAGGGACGAACACGTCAAGCGGGTAATCTCTGAACTCAAGGAAGGGATGCGCCGGCCCTGTTGCTGGATAGGCTGTATCCACCGCAAGGACAAAGCTGTAAGCCCGTCGGTCCGGTGGGTGCTCAACAAGCGGGCCAAAAGCAATTAACAGGGGACTTTGCCGCCGTTGCTATCCGCCTAACTGCGGCTCTTCTGCGAAGCTGGAACAAAAGCGCATTTAGCCGTCGAATTCGGTAGAGGCGGCGACGTCGCTTCCGATACTTTGCTCGGGGTGTAGCCTCTCGGAAATGATGTCTCGTAACGCATCCTCAACGACCTCTATCGCGAGCAGGGTGATTGGATCCTCTGGATCAATCGGCATATCTTCATAGCTGGGCATTTCGGGTGATACCATAACGAACTCCTTTGATGACGCCAAATGTAATATTTTATGGTACGCCCGGAGGGATTCGAACCCCCGGCCTTCTGGTCCGAAGCCAGACGCTCTAATCCGCTGAGCTACGGGCGCACATCGCCACCTCCAGTGTAACATCTTAGCAGATAGTGTAGACTTGTGACATGCCAGTACTCCGTAACTTCGAAGAAGCCCGCCATGCGCTGCGGCCTTTTTATGAGGCCTACAAGACGATGGCGACCGGATCGATCTATACCTTAGACCGCATCAAAGCGGTACTGGCACGGCTGGGCGATCCGCAGGACACCATGAAAGTGGTACACATAGCCGGCACGTCGGGCAAGACCTCCACTGCGTACTATGCAGCAGCGCTACTACAGGAAGCCGGGGCCAAACTGGTGGGGCTGAGCGTTTCGCCGGCTATCGCCGAGATGAATGAGCGGGTGCAATGCAACCTTGTGCCGTTGGACGAGGCAACTTACTGTGCAGAGCTGGGCGCATTCATGGATACCGTTGCGGCAATGGGCATCCCACTGACCTATTTTGAGCTGAAGGTAGCCTTTGCGTTCTACGCGTTTGCCAAACGCAAGGTAGAGTACGCGGTGATGGAGGTAGGGATGGGCGGCCTGCTGGATGGCACGAATGTCGTAACGCGATCAGATAAAGTGTGCATTATTACCGACATCGGCTTTGACCACACGGCAGTATTAGGCAACACGTTGCCCCAGATTGCGGCCCAAAAAGCCGGCATTGTGCAGCCGCATAACGATGTCTTTATGTATGAACAAGGAACAGCAGTGATGCGCGCTGTGGCAGAGCGGTGCGCTCACACTAGCGCAACACTGCACCGCGTACCGCCAGCGAACGGCATGGCACTGGACCGCTGCAAGCTGCCGCCATACCAGCACCGCAATCTCTGCCTCGCGTCGGAGGCGGTAAGCTTTCTAGCGCAGCGCGATGGCCTGCGGGCGGTGACGCCGGAAGTGCTACGTGCTGCCGCTGCCACCTTTATTCCCGGGCGCATGGAGCAGCACAACGTGGGCGGCAAGGTAGTGATATTTGACGGGGCGCATAACGGGCAGAAAATGACGGCCTTTACGACCAGCCTACGGGCAATATACCCGGACAAGCCGGCTGCCGCGCTGGTGGCATTTTCGCGCGCCGGCGCGGAGCGTTGGCAACCGACGCTCGGCGTGCTGGCCGCGGCGGCAGAGTATATTATCGTGACGTCATTTGACCTGACGCCTGATGACCGTTTGAAGGTGTCATTGCCTGCCGAGGATATAGCTGCCCAATTACGCCGGATAGGATATGGCTCGTTTACGGTCGAACCCGACTTAGCGGCGGCCTGCCGGCTGCTGCTACAACGGCCGGAACCGGTGCTGGCCGTGACCGGCTCACTCTACATGCTACACGACGCGCAGCTTGCCTTTCATCTGGGAAAATAATGGCACTTATATACTTTACACCCCAATAGAACAGGGGTATCCTTATGCTAGTGCTGATTGCAGTGCTGCTGGTAGTGATCGGGCTGCTGGCTATGGATGATGTGAGGATGAGGATGCAAGACGAAGCAAACAATACAGTTCCAGACAGAATGGACTTGGCAAATGAACAGCAAAACGATGGGCATATTGAGGGTAGCGCATATACTCCGGACCCGATTGTGGACATGCTGCCCGAAGACCTCGCCGACGCAGAAGATGAAGCCGATTAAAACGGCTCTCAGGAACTTTATACGTGCCCACCAGGCAAAACTCGAATCGAGCGCGGGAGTAGACGCTAGTGAGGCGAATGAGACTAATCGAGTTTTGCTAAATCAGTTATTCGTCATGGCTGGGGGCATTATCACCCTATCTTCGCCCATTTTTATTGATCACGACAGGTTGAAGTCACTTTCGCATTCTATGCGCGAGGATCTTCTCACGGCAGTTGTCGCCGCCATAGTATCAATAGTTTTTGGCTTTGTGCAGTTGTATATCGAACGATGGTTCCTCTGGAAAAAGATGAAGTCGAAACTTAGTGTAGCCGAGAAGATAGGACGGGGTGAAGTAAGAACCGTGCAGAGCTTGAGGCACGTTGTCGCCAGTATCCGGCCCAAGGCAAAAGAATCGTCTGATCTATTCACAGGCTTGCAGCTCATCAGTTTAGGTACTGCGGCTACGGCGTATGTGATTGTGATGGCACATATTTTGCTGGCAGCGCAGTAAAACCATCTATCCTTGGTCTTCCTCAACCCGCCGATACTTCCTCCTGGCCACTTCCTCACGTGCCACACGCCGCTCCACGGAGTCACCGGCGATCAGGTAGTAGATGACTGGCGCTACTAAAAAAGTCCTGCGCCAAATGAGACATAGGTAACGTATCGTAATACGCCCGCTATGGGCATATGGCCTTTTGACAGACCTATGCCTCATTCAACTCAGGACTTATTGTTCGTTACGATAGTTTTTTGTAATCTGTCGGGCTGGCCTGCCCGTACTTAAGTGGGATTGCTCCACGCTTACGGCAATAGTGTAGCAACTGTAAGCGGGAGCGTCAAATATATGTTTTGCCGCTTATGCTTTACTAACATCGGCCTCAGAGTCTTATTGCATCTTACTGCTTTAGCCTAGTCTATGTGCGCTTAGTCTCAACCCAGCACCTGCCTATTTGGCTGCAATAGCCCTACTTCTTCCCCCGCTTCACCAACTCCTCATTACTCACTGGCCGTGTATTCGCCAGCGCTTTGATAGCCTTCTCAAACTCAGGCGTAACCTTTGGCTGCTTCTTCTTTGGCATAGGCCCCATTATAGGGCACCTGTCAGCAGTACACTAACCCAAGGCCCCCGGTAACCGCTCCCCTGTCGTATCGGTTAGTAAAGTATATAGGTGCCAAAATAATTCATAGCTTGGTACGCCGCAGCAGCTGTGCGTTCGCCGCCACGATAATGGTGGAGAGGGACATCAGCACCGCACCGATGGCGGGCGAGGGGACGAAGCCAAACGGGGCGGTGATGCCGGCTGCCAGCGGGATGGCGACCAGGTTGTAGCCGGCAGCCCAGCCCAGGTTCTGCAGCATTGTACGGTAGGTCGCGCGGGACAGTTTCACCACCTTGGCGACGTTGCGCGGATCGCTTGTGGCGAGCACGACATCTGCGGATTCGACCGCTACGTCGGTGCCGGCACCGATGGCGATGCCTACGTCGGCCTGCGCGAGCGCCGGCGCATCATTAACGCCATCCCCGACCATGGCCACTGTTTGACCGGTGTGCTGCAGCTTCCGTACGGTCGTTGCTTTATCTTCCGGCCGCACATCCGCGAGAAATTGCGGTATAGCGAGCGTACGCGCCACTGTTGCCGCGACAACGGCTGTATCACCGGTGAGCATCGTTGAACCGATGCCGATGGCCGCCAGGTCGGCGATTGCCCCGGACGCTTCGGGCCGGACCGCATCGGCTACGGCGATGAGGCCGATCACCTCGGTATTACGTATAAGGTACACGACCGTCGAGCCGTCGTTTGCCGTGCTGTCCGCAACTGCGGCAAAATCGTTGGGCAGTGCGATCCGGTGCTCGGTAAGGTATGCAGGCCCGGCGACCGTGTAGGCTTGGCCGTGCATCTCCCCGGTGACACCGCGGCCTGCTACCGCCGCAAAGCGTTGTACGCCATCGAGCGGCACCTGCCGTTGGCGGGCTTGCCGGACGATAGCCCGGCCGATCGGATGCTCGCCTGGCTGCTCGACGCTGGCAGCAAGACGCAACACCTCATCACTGCTGTAGCCTTTAGCGGGCCGTATGCTTACAACATGCTGTTTGCCCATGGTGAGGGTACCGGTTTTATCAAAGAGCACTGTATCGACATGGCGCACTGCCTCGAAGGCCGCACGGTTACGGATCAGTAGGCCATGCCGCGCCGCCAGGGAAGTGGAAATAGCGCTCGCCAGCGGCACGGCCAGGCCGAGTGCATGCGGACAGGCGATGACCAGCACGGTGACCACGCGCTCTAAGATGTAGCCGGCGGATTGCCCGGCAATTGTCCAGACAATGGCCGTTACGGCTGCGGCTCCCAAAGCGACGAAGGTGAGATAAAAGGCCGCTTGATCGGCCAGCGCTTGAGTCTTGGATTTGCTGGCCTGCGCGCCGGCCAGCAGCCGCATGATGCCGGCCAGTGTCGTATCGTCACCAACCTTGGCGACGCGCACGGTGAGTGCGCCTGAACCGTTTGTGGTGCCGGCAATGACTGCCGCATGGGTGGCCTTGTGCACCGGTTTTGACTCGCCGGTCAGGAGTGACTCATCTACCTCGGATATACCGTCGACTACCTCACCGTCGGCAGGTATGCGGCTGCCGGGCCGCACCAGGACCCTGTCGCCGATATGCAGCGCGGCAAGCGTTACGGTTTTGGTGCTGCGGTCACCCGTAAGCAATTCAGCCGTATCCGGCAGCAGCCTTGCCAGCCCCTGCAGGGCGCTCTCGGCGCGCTGGACCGACGCCATTTCCAGCCAGTGCCCGAGCAGCATGATAGTCACCAGCGTGGCGAGCTCCCACCAGAAATCCATGCCGTGTACCAGGCGCAGCGTGACCGCCAGGCTATATCCAAACGCGACCGTGATAGCCAGCGAGATGAGCGTCATCATGCCCGGCCGCCGATTGCCTAATTCGGCCTTGGCGCCGCGCAAAAAGACCAGCCCGCCATAGGCAAAGATGATGGCACCGAATATGGCCGGCAGGTACCTGCTGCCGGTAAATGACCAGTCGAGTCCAAGCCATCCCTGCACCGTCGGCGAAAAAAGCATTGCCGGGGTGGTCAGCAACAGGCTTGCCCAGAACTTCTGCCTGAACATGGCTGCGCTGTGGCCGGCGTGTTTATCGTGCTTGGTATGCCCTGCGTCGGCCATATCTTTCAGCGGCACCAGGTCCATGCCGCACTTCGGGCACCGCCCTGGCCGGTCGCGCTGTACGTCCGGGTCCGTCGGGCAAATGTAGCGGATTGTGCTGCCGCCCGGTGGCGTCAGGTGATGCTGCATATTCGCCGTTCCATGGCCAGCCTATGCACCAAGATCTTTTTTCTTTTCTTCGAACTCGCGTTTGTCGATCTCGCCATTTGCATACCGCCTCTTCAGTATGTCAAATGGCGTTTCGCCCTGGCTACCCGTGCTGCCGTTGCCCAGATGTCTGAGCATAGCAACTACGCCGACTACAATGAGCAGCATCAGAAGCGCCATGAACAGAAAGCTCCCAAGCTCGTACCCGTAGCCCCATCCATACATCATACAATCCCTCCTTATCTTATTTACTGCGTATGCGCGCCAGCTCATACAGCTCGAGCAATTCCTGCTGCGCCTCGCTGCGCTGCGTCTGATCGCCCGAGCTGAACTTGTGAGTAATATGCGTCCTGATGTGATTCTCGACGATAAGTTTGTTGAGAGAGGCCAGCGATTTCTGGATGGCCAGCGACTGGGTGATGATGTCCATGCAGTAGTCCTCATTGGCGATCATCTTCTCCAACCCTTGTGTTTGGCCCTGGATAATCTTGGTACGGTGGATGGCGCGTTTCTTGATGTCGGTAAGCATGTTCTGAGTGTATACCCTCCCGGGGTATTTGTGAACTGAGTAGGCTGCTTGTTGAGTGCGTGGGAATATGGTACGATCGGTCAGTCGTGGCAACGCAATCCAAAAAAGCCCCGAAGGAGCTGCCGGGTATTCGTGTACGCATGTCGTTTCGGCGGCATGTGCTGCCTGTGCTGGCCGGCCTGGTCGTGTTTCTGTCGGTCTTTGGGTTCTTTAACTCCGAGCTGATCACCGGCGACCTGGCATATTACTTCTACTCGCGCAACCTCAAAGTAGCGGTTGCCGATGATGTCACGGCGGCGGTGTACCATCTGCCGAAAGGCGCGCCGAATCAGATTATTATCAATAAGATTCGTGTTACGGCGCCGACACTATTTAACGAGACAACCGTCAACGAGACGGCATTCCTGCAGGACCTCCAGCACGGTGTCGTGCACTATCCCGGGACGGCCGTACCGGGGCAGGTGGGCAATGTGGTGATCTTTGGACACAGCAGTGGCCAGTGGTGGGCACCTGGCGACTACAAGTTTGTCTTTACGTTACTCGACAAGCTGGCCTATGGCGACGAGATTTTCGTAGACTATAACGGCATCCGATATATTTACCGTGTCTACAATACAAAAGTAGTCGTACCGACCGATATGAGCGTGCTCAACCAGACCGGCAGCCACATGCTGACCCTGCTAACCTGTACACCGGTCGGCACCAGCAATAAGCGGCTGGCTGTCCAGGCCGAACAGACCGTGCCAAAGGTAGCCGAAGGCACCGAAGCCACCACGGCAGCAGCATTGCCGGCCACCGCAAAAGGCCAAACCTCGCTACCTGGCCAATCCTCTTTCTGGCAAGATTTACGCGGCTTATTCTAACCGCGTGAGCTCAAGCCCTACATAGAATCCGGGGCCGCAACCTGTATCTGCCTACCGGAACAGGAAAATGATTGAGAAGAGAACACCGGCAATGGTGCAATAAACGGCGAACAGTTTGAGCGTTTGCGTCTGGAAGTAACGTACCAGGAAGCGGACCGACAGGTAGGCGGCCAGACCGGCGCAGAACGCGCCGGCCAAGATAGCACCACGCATGGATGCCATTGATGGGCTAAACAGGTGCGGCAACTTGAGCAATGCCGCGGCACCGATAACCGGCGTAGCCAGCAAGAAGCTGAACCGTGCGGCATCTTCGTTGTTGAGGCCGGCGAACAGGCCGCCGGCCATGGATGAGCCGGACCGCGAAATACCCGGGATAAGCGCGGCTGCCTGTGCCAGGCCAATGCCGGCAGCCTGGCGCCACTGCAGGCCCGACAAGCGGCGATCGCTGCGGCGCGCCGTAACGGTGCCGGTGTTTTGCCGCTTGCGCAGCCGTTCGGCCGCAAATAAGACAAGCCCGTTGATAATGAGAAAAGCGGCTGCGATCTGGGCCGAGGCAAACGCTGCCTGTAGCGTATGCTGCAGGAGCAACCCCAATAAGCCCGCCGGCACCGTGCCAATGACAAGCAGCCAACCAAGCCTGGCGTACGTGTCGCCCGGTTCAAGCCGCCGCGCTATGATAGAACGCAGCAAGCCCCGAATAATTTTCATCCAATCTTGCCAGAAAAAGACGAACAGCACGGCTGCGGTTGCGGCATGGGTGGCCACAAGAAATGTCAGATAGTAGGGCGCGTCTTGGTTAATATGCCAGCCTAGAAGCGACGGCAAAATGACGCTATGGCCGAGGCTGGAGATGGGAAAGAGCTCGGTTAGCCCTTGGGCCAAGCCGATAATAATCGCTTGTACAACGCTAATCATGCTCCCAGCATATCGTACCAGCAGTGATCTGCCAAACTGCCCGCGCTGCTGCTAGGCCTGTGACGCGTCGGTGGGGCTGCCGGGCGGCAGCAGACGCCTACCGGTCATATACCGTTGGCGTAAGAGCGCTTGCTGCAGGGTGTGCAGGACGGCTTCGGCCTGGGTATAACTCATACCGATCCTTCCCACGGGTAGCGGCTGGCCCTGTAGCCCGGCCTGCAAGAAGTTTAGGATGACGCCATTAGGGCCGGTAGCCACCTCTAGCTGGTCGCTGTAGAGCACCCGCGAATCGACTGCCAGGAGCACTACCATGTTTTTGCTCTGGCTGTCGGGGCTGCGTGGTTTGTCATCGTCCGGTGCATCGTAGCCGGCCGTTTCCCACAACTGGACTGCTTCACGCTCCGGTAGGGCGAAATGGTTGATGAGGAGCATTAACACGTCTTCGCTGGGTCGTTCCTCACCCCGTTCGATGCATTCCAGCTGCTCGGTATCGATCTCGACAGCACCGGATACCTCGGCCACTGTTTCGTGCCGGTCCTCGCGCAGCAGCTTTAACCGGCTGCCCAACAGACGAAATGGAGCATAGCGTCGCGATTCTGCCATAATTACGTACGTGTATAGTACCGCCGATGGTAGCTATGGGCAAGGAGAAATCGCTTGTCGGCTACATTTCGTGCAGGATGGTGATTTGCGCGCCCAGGGAGTTGAGGCGCTCGGCCAGGTCCTCGTATCCGCGGTTGATGGTGTAGACATTCCGCAGCGTGCTGATGCCGTCGGCTGCCAGCATGCCGATCAGCAGCAGAGAAGCCGGGCGGAGTGCCGGCGGGCAGACGACGTCTGCCGCCTTCCAGCTGGTCGGACCTTCGATGTACACGCGGTGCGGATCGGCCAGTTCCATTTGGGCGCCGATTTTGGTCAGCTCGGTGTAGTAAATGGCGCGGTTTTCGTACATCCAGTCGTGAATGAGCGTCCGGCCGCGTGCTGATGCCACAATCGGGACGAAATACGGGAGGTTATCGGCGTTGATGCCGACCGGGTAGACGTTGGGATGGATTTTCTCGGTCGGCGCCTCGAGCTTGCCGTTGTGTTTGCGTATGGTCAGATCAACCAGGTCGGTTTTGCCGTTGGCAGCTTTGTACCGCTCGGTCATGTCGAATCGGAGGCCCATCTTCTGCAAGATGAGCAGCTCGCGGGCGATGAAGTCCACGGGCAGGCGCTGGATCGTGATTTCTGAGTTCGTCGTAACGGCAGCGGCGACGAAAAGCATGCCCTCGATGGGGTCTTCGGCCAGCGCATAGGTAATGTTTTTCTTGATGAACGGTACGCCGCGGACACGCAGCACCGTGCTGCCTAAGCCATCAATCTGCACGCCGAGACGCTGCAGGAAGAAGCCGACATCCTGCACCATATAGTTGGCCGTGGCGTACTGGATGGTGGTCTCCTCCGGCGTACGTGCAGCCGCGAACAGCGTGTTTTCAGTAACCGTATCGCCCGATTCGTACAACACAACGCGCCCTGCCGGCTTTTTATCGACCGCTATGTTGTAGTGGCCCTGGGTGGCGACAATGTTGACGCCAAACTGCTCCAGCGCATAGAGGTGCGGTGCCACGGTACGGGTGCCGAGTTTGCAGCCGCCGGCGTAGGGAATTTTGAATGATTTGTAGTCGTGCAGCAGCGGGCCGATCATCATCAGTACGCTGCGGGTCTTGCGTGCCGCTTCGGCATCAAGCTTGTGCAACTGCAGCTCGGCCGGCCGGCGGATCTCGAGGTCGTTGCCCGGCAGCCACTTAATACTGACGCCGATGCTCTCGAGCACCTCGATAATACGAAAGACTTCCTCGATCCGTGGGAACGACTTAAAACGCGTTATGCCGTAGTTGAGCAGCGAGGCGCAGAGCAGGCCTACGGCCGCGTTCTTACTGGTCTTAAGAGTGATCGTGCCCTGCAGCTCGTGGCCACCTTCGACACGCAGGTTTACGCCGTTGCCGCTGACGCTAATGAGTTGCTTGTTCAGCACATCGCTGATCCGGCCAAGCGTCTGTAAGGAGAGGTTCTGCTTGCCGTGTTCGATGCGGTTGACGGCCGACTGGCTGGTGCTGAGGCGGCGCGCAAACTCCGATTGTGTGAGGCCTCTATCTTGTCGTATCTGAGCGATTAATCGTCCGATGTTCTCGTTGGTTGTTGCCATAGTGCACCGATTATATCACGTATGATATTACAATGACAATACTGCTCATGCTCACCAAGCACCCGCTAGCCATGTAGTGTACGCGCCCGGTGCAGCTGCTACAATATGAGTATCATGATTTAGCGCATCCCACAGTGGCCGTTTTATTACCGAAAGAGAGGGGACTATGCAAACAGTGATGCATGATGATGCCATAGCGCGGCTGATTGCCGCCGAAGAGAAACGCCAGCGGGAAGGGTTAGAGCTGATTCCCAGCGAAAATTATGTGTCGCGTGACGTTCTCACCGCCATGGGTAGTGTCTTTACCAACAAATACAGCGAAGGCTACCCAGGTAAGCGTTACTATGGCGGGCAGGAGAATACCGACCAAGTAGAGCAGCTCGCGATTGATCGGGCCAAAAAACTATTCAAGGCCGACCATGCCAACGTGCAGCCGCACAGCGGGGCGCAGGCCAACGAAGCGGTCTACCACAGCTGGTGTGATCTGGGCGATACCATTTTGGCGATGGACTTGGGGCACGGCGGACACCTGACGCACGGTGCGCCGGTGACGGTATTGGCACACAACTACAAGTTTGTCCGCTACGGCATGAAAGATGTCGAGACCGGCGAGATCGATTACGCGCAGCTGCGCGAACTGGCGCATCAGTACAAGCCGAAAATTATCCTGGCCGGTTTTAGTGCCTACCCGCGTGAGCTGGATTACGCCAAGTTTGCCGAGATCGGCAACGAAGTGGGCGCGCTATTGATGGCCGACATGGCACACATCGCCGGCCTGATCGCTGCCGGCGTGGCCAAGAATCCGTTCGATTACGGCTTCCACGTCATTACGACGACGACACACAAGACGCTGCGGGGCCCGCGCGGCGGCCTGATTTTATCGCGCGGCACCGTAGGCAATCCGCTTCGGGCACCCGAAAAGACGCTCGAAAACATCCCGACCCTCATCGACCGTACGGTATTCCCGGGTACGCAGGGCGGCCCGCTGATGCATGTTATCGCCGCCAAGGCGGTTGCGTTTCACGAAGACTTGCAGCCCGAGTTTAAGAGGTACGCCGAGCAGGTTCTCAAAAATGCGAAAGCGCTGGCGGCTGAGCTGATGCAGCGCGGCTTCAAGCTCATTACGAACGGCACCGACAATCACCTGATGTTGGCGAATGTACAAGCCAGCTTTGGGCTGGACGGCAAAGTTGTGGAGGAGACGCTTGATAGGATCGGCCTGACGCTGAACAAAAACGCCATTGCCAACGACCCGTTACCGCCATTCCGGCCGAGCGGCATCCGTTTGGGCACGCCGGCCATGACCACACGCGGGCTGGTGGAGAAAGACATGGCAACCATTGCCGAATGGATGAGACAGGCAATCGGCGCCCGCGACGACCCGGCCGAGCTTGCCAGGCTCCACGACGAAGTGTGTGCGTTCGCGCTCCGCTACCCCTTGCCCAGCGACAGAGCATAAGTAGTTGTGCGATAATACTGCAGAGATATGGACGGCCACGGGGTGAGTAAGGTGGGATTGACCAGTGCCGAGGCGCGGCGGCGGCTGGAGCGCGACGGGCCAAACGAAGCGGTGGCACCGCGGCGCTACGCCAGTGTCATCGCGCTACTGGCGCGCTTCAAGAATCCGCTGATTATCCTGCTGATCATTGCCGCCGTGTTATCCGGCGTACTCGGCGACCGCACAAGCGCGGTGATTATCATCGCTATTGTGGTGCTCAGCACGCTGCTCGATTTTCTCAATACGTACAAAAGTGAACAGGCGGCCGAGGCGCTGAAGGCGCGGGTGCGGGTGAGCGCCGCGGTGTACCGCGACGGTGCCGTGCAGGAGTTGCCGGTGCGCTGCCTGGTGGTCGGCGACGTAGTCGAGCTGAAAGCAGGCGACATCATCCCGGCCGACGGTACCGTGCTGGAGGGTGAACATTTTTATGTCAACGAGGCGGTGCTGACCGGCGAGGCGTTCCCGAAGCCGAAGGAACCGAACGCGGCGCTCTACGAGGGCAGCAGCACTGTCAGCGGCGACGGCCTCATGCTTGTGACGGCCACCGCAAGAAATACGAAATTCAGCCGCATCGCCGCGTCCATTACCTCCAAAGAGCCGCCGACCGAGTTTGACCACGAAATTCGCGACTTTAGCGTGCTGATTATTCGCATCACCTTCGGTCTGGTGCTGTTTATCTTTTTGGTTAATGCGTTACTCAAGCATAATCTGCTGGACTCGTTACTCTTCAGTGTGGCGTTGGCGGTTGGGCTGACGCCGGAGCTGCTGCCGATGATCATTACCCTCAACCTGACCAAAGGGTCGCTGGCGATGGCCAAGCGCGGCGTGATCGTCAAGCGGCTGAGCGCCATCCAGAACTTCGGCAGCATGGATGTGTTGTGCACCGACAAAACCGGCACGCTGACCGAAGATAAGATCGTGCTCATCAAGTACGTTGATGCGGCCGGCAAGCCGTCGGAGGATGTACTGCACCACGCGTACGTCTCCAGCACGTTCGAGTCGGGCTTCAAGAGCCCGCTGGACGAAGCAGTCAAGAACTACCGCACCATTGACATCAGCGATTACCACAAAGTCGATGAGATTCCGTTTGATTTTGAACGCCGCCGTGCCTCGGTGGTCGTGCGGTCGGACCGCGGGCTGTCGCTGATTACCAAGGGCGCGCCGGAGCAAATCCTCAAAATCTGCACTTTCCACACGACGCGGGAGCGTTCCATGACCGACGCCGGCCGGGCCGCGGCCATCCGGCAGTACCAGGCATTGAGCCGCGACGGCTTCCGGGTGCTGGCTGTGGCGGCGCGCCAGCTCAGGACGCACGAGCGCTACGATGCCCATGACGAGGCAGAGATGACGCTGCTGGGCTTTATCGCCTTCCTTGACCCGGCCAAAAAAACGGTGTCCGGAACACTCAAACGCATGCGCCAGAACGGCATCGACATTAAAATCCTGACTGGCGACAACGATCTGGTGACGGAGAAGATCGCGCGTGACATTCACCTCAAAATCCAAGGCGTGCTTACCGGCGCCGAGATCACCAAGCTGGATGACCCGGCGCTGGCCGAAAAGATTGAGGGGACAACCATTTTTGCGCGGGTGGATCCCGAACAGAAGATGCGCATCATCCGCCTGCTGCAGGCGAACGGCCATGTGGTGGGCTATATGGGTGACGGTATTAACGATGCGCCGAGCCTGCGCGCTGCCGACACCGGCATCTCGGTAAACAACGCCGTGGATATTGCGAAAGACACCGCCGACCTCATCTTGGTGCATAAGAGCCTGGCTGATCTGATCGAAGGGGTGATCGAGGGCCGGCGGACCTTCGCCAATACGGTCAAGTACCTCAAAATGGCGCTCAGCTCCAACTTCGGCAACATGTTCTCCATGGCCGGCGCATCGCTGCTGTTGCCCTTTTTGCCGATGCTGGCCCCGCAGATCCTGCTGAACAATCTCCTGTATGACAGCTCGCAATTCGCCCTGCCGTTGGACACCGTGGACACCGATGCTATCCAGCGGCCGCAAAAGCTTAGCATCCGGGCGCTTAAGCGCTTTATGCTTGTTTTCGGCCCGCTGAGTTCGATCTTTGACTTCATCACGTTCGGCGTGCTGTATGGCGTCTTCCATCTGACGGGCGGCGAGTTCCAGACCGGCTGGTTCGTTGAGTCGATTGCCACGCAGACCTTCGTCATTTACATTTTGCGCACGCGGCATCTGCCCTTTGTGCAAAGCCGGCCGAGCTGGTATCTGACCGGCAGTACGGTGCTGGCGGTTGCGGCCGGCTGCTTTGTGGCCTACGGCGGGCTGGGGCACTTCTTCCATTTTTCGCCGCTTCATACTGGCGTCAATCTGGCAGTTGCCGGTATCGTGCTTGCCTACCTTGTAGCCATCCAGCTGGCCAAGGGTGCCTTTTACCGCCGCGTATCGTTTTAGCCCGTGCACCCGGCAACAATATGCTTAGGGTAAGAGCTCGGGCTCCTGCTGGAGGGTGATGCCGAACCTGGCGTGGACGGCGTCGAGAATCTTTTGCCGGAAGGCGAGCAGGTGAGCGGTACTTCCGGCATGTTCGTTCACGAGCACGAGCGGTTGTGTCGGCCAGGTGGCCATGCCGGTTTCGGGGTCATGGTAATTTTTGAAGCCGGTTTGCTCGATCAGCCATGCCGCCGCCAGCTTGGCGCCGCCGGTCTCCAGCGGCCAGTGGGGGATGCCGGGGTATTCGTCTTGCAGCTGCGCGAGCAGACTGTCGTCTACGACCGGGTTGGCAAAGAATGACCCGTTGTTGGCGACGGTAGCCGGGTCGGGTAGCTTCTCACGGCGGATAGCACTGACAGCGTCGCGCAGTGTTTGTGGCGTCATGCCGTTGATGGCGTGATCGGTAAGATACTGCTGCACGGCGCCGTAAAACGGCGGTTGGGGGTTGCCGCGCGTGAGATGTAGCGTGATGGCGGTAATAAAAAACCGTCCGCGGTCGGTCGTTTTAAAGCGGCTGGTGCGGTAGCCAAACGCGCAGTCCTGGGCGGTCAGGTTGCCGAAGGCGTGTGTGGCAGCGTCGTAGGCCTCAACGCTCACGAGCACATTAGCGATTTCCTGACCGTAAGCCCCCACGTTTTGTACGGGCGTCGCACCGGCAGTGCCGGGAATGAGGCTCAGCGCCTCGATACCGCTCAGGCCGGCCGCCACGGTGCGCGCCACGACACTGTCCCAGGTTTCTCCGGCGCCGACCGTGATGTAGCTGTTTGTCTCATCCTCATCGAATTGTTCGTAGCGCATGATCTTATTGACCATCAGCAGCCCCGGGAATCCCTCATCGCGCCAGACGATATTACTGCCGCCGCCGATCATGAGCACCGGCAGCTGCCGCTGCCCAGCCCAGCCCAGCCCAGTCTCAAGCTCGCTGCGGCTATGGATGTCGACCTGGTAGGCGGCAGTGCCGCCGAGGCGCATCGTGGAATACTGACGCAAGCTAACGTTCGGTGTGGGGTTCATACCAGTAGTATAGCGCCTGGGGCTAGTGAATGTAGCCGCCGAGCAGAGCCAGAATCACTCCAAGGGCGGCACAGACTTCGCCAATGACCCAGAGGCGCATCGTCACCTTGGTCTTTTCCCAGCCGGTCGCCTCCAGGTGGTGGTGGAGCGGCGCGGCGATGAAAATGCGGCGGTGCAGGAGTTTCTTGGAAGATATTTGCAGCACGCTGGAGCCGGCCTCGGCCACGAACACGAGGCCGATAACCGGCAGCAGGAATAGTGTGCCGGTAAGCATAGCAATGACGCCCAGCGCCGTACCGAGTGAAAACGAACCGACGTCGCCCATGATAAAGCGCGCCGGCGGGATGTTGAACCACAGATAGGCCAGCAGAGCACCAACCACTGTCATGCAGAAAGCGGCGATGCCGAAGCTGCCTTGGAGCGTGGCAATGACGCCGAACGCAGCGTAGGCGCTGATGAGCAGACCGCCCGACAGCCCATCCATGCCGTCGCTGATGTTAACGGCGTTGCCGGTACTGACGACGGCCAAAATGAACAGCGGAATAATGGTCCAGCCAAGTGCGAATGTGCCGGCAATGAACGGCACATGGAGCGTGGTAATGTCCAGCTTGTGGTAGAAGAACAAGGCCATGGCGGCGGCGACCAGCGTGATCATCAAAAACTTCATCGGTGCGCGCAGGCCGGCCATGACACCGCCTTGGCCCCGGACGTTGATAATGTCGTCGATCAGGCCAACGAGCCCGCCACCCAATAGTGCGGCCAGCGGCAGCCAGGTCTGATGCCGGTTAAGATTGAATAACACGGTGATAACCGTGGTGGCCAGAACCATGATCAGCCCGGCCATCATCGGAATAGTACGCTTGATGCGCAGCTTGGCGATAACCGTTAGTACCTCACCGGTAGTTGACGCCGTACGATGCCGCTTCCACCAGTGGTACTTATATGCGAAGTGTGTATATACGGGGGTAAGGATCATGGCGACACAGAAGGTCAAAAAGCTAAGCAGGAGCATGCGGGCGATCTTATGCGTAAACAGCTCAACGGTAAACATATAGCCGATATCTCTTTCAGTTTAATTACAGACCTTTCTTAAGCGTACCATATTATGGGCTGGTCGAGGGCTTCCGGATTTTGTACCATGAGGACAGTATGTTCGACCATCTGATGCATCCCATCGTCATCCTGGTGCGCGGCTTGCCCGGCAGTGGCAAGTCGTATATGGCCGAGCGGCTGGCCGACGCCATCGGCCGGGCGCGGGTGGTGCTGCTTGACCCTGATGCGACCGACTACGAGAGCGAGGCATACAAAAAGCACGTCAAGGCACAGCTTGCCGAAGGGGTCGACCCCAAGCTGCACGCCTATCGCTTCCTGCGCGCCCAGGCCTACCAGGGGATCGCAGACCGCAAAGTTGTTATCTGGAACCAGCCGTTTACGAACCTGGACATTTTTCACAAAATGGTGGCCAACTTCCGCGCGCAGGCAGCCGGGCATCACACCGAGCTGCGGGTGCTGGTGGTCGAGGTCATGCTCGACCCGGCCGTTGCGAAAGAGCGGGTAGCGCGTCGCAAACGCGAGGGCGGCCACGGTCCGTCTGATGCAGTGTTTGCCCGCTTTGTAGATGATTACATGACGTTTGCCAACGACGGCTATGACGTCGTGACGGTGCGCGGCGACGCCCCTGTGGCACAGTCAGTGGCCACGGTGCTGCAGGCTGTCCAGGACCTGGTACAGTAGAAGCAGATGGCTACCGGCGGCGATGGGCGTAGAACTGCTCGCGCCGCGCCATCAGTTCGTGGATTTTTTGCTTGCCGTAGGGGGTGATAAACCGCGCGATGCGGGCGCGTTCGGTCCGGACGCGCCAAGCCTCGAACTCGGCTTTCGTGTGGGTCGGCGTGACGGCGTCGGGATCGGTCATGCCCAGCGTGTCAGCCTCCATCAGCACCAGCTCGTCGGTATCGTGAAGGTTGTCCAGGTCGTCGTGCACTGCCACCAGATGTACGATCCGTTCTTTCTGTACCGGTGTCAGGAAAGCAAAGTGCGAGTCTTGTAAAAGCGTCTTTATCTTCTCGCTTCCCAGGCGCATGTGGGTGGCCTTTTGATCGAGATTTTCAGCGAACGTTATGGGCCTGCCGGCCGCAAACAGGCCACTGTAGCCCCAGTCGTGGGCATAGGCGGCGATGATCAATACCGATGCGTCGAGCTGTAGTTCCGGGCTCGCGGCGACGATCTTTTTGATGTATGCCACGACAGCCTGCGTGTGTGGTACATCCCAGTTCGGCCGGCCGTGTTCCATATCGGGGAAGATCGTGCTTCGTAAGTATGCTTCAATGGTTGGATCAAGCGTATTCATCGGCGGATACCGAGCATATTATGCACTACTACACTTCTATTGAAACACATACCATGCGGCAGTTTCTGTGGAGGGCCAGGAGGGACTTGAACCCTCGACACCCTGCTTAAGAGGCAGGTGCTCTAACCAGCTGAGCTACTGGCCCGTCATTGTCGCGTACGCCCAAAGGGGCGCAAGACGGCTCTATTTTAGCTAATTACCTCTGTTTTTGCAAGCTGTCTGTTACAATGGGGCCATGAAAGTGTTGAACGGCCGGGAGCTGGCTGGGTATATCAAGGAGCGGCAGGCGCACGAGGTGCGCAGTGTGCGGCAGGCATTACATATCGTGCCGAAGTTGGCCATTGTGCAGACGAAAGACGACCCGGTTATCGATACGTACGTGCGCCTGAAGAAGCGCTATGGGGCGGATATTTTCATTGACGTCGACATCCATCGCATCCCGCAGGCTGAGGCACCGGCGCTGATCCGCGCTCTGAACGCCGACCCAAGCGTGCACGGCATGATTGTGCAGCTTCCACTGGAACGTCCCGAAGAAACAGACGATATTGTCGACCTCGTGGCGCCGGAAAAAGACGTTGATGCGCTGGGTAAGCGGGCGCAGTTCGACCCGGCTACACCTATGGCTATCCTCTGGCTGCTGGCGGGCTACAATGTCGCACTCCCGGGCAAGAAGGTGCTGCTGGTGGGGCGGGGTAAGCTTGTCGGAGCACCGCTGGAACGTATGCTGCGTGCGTCGGACATTGACGTCGCGGTAGCCGACCGCACTACGGCCAATTTGCACGCCGAGGTGTTGCAGGCGGATGTCATCATCACTGCCACCGGCCAGCCGGCCATCATTCATGCGGACATGATCAAGCCAAATGCCGTGGTGGTAGACGCCGGTGTTGCCAGTGAGGGCGGCAAGACAGTTGGCGATCTGGCACCGGATGTCTACGAGCGCGACGACTTGACCATCACACCCACCAAAGGCGGTGTTGGTCCGCTGACGGTGTGCGCGCTATTCGAGAATGTCATTCGGGCGGCACGCCAATCGGCCGCCAAGCCGGTTGCCGCGGTGCGCTAGACGGCGCGGGCGATGAGCAGCGCTAAGACACCTGCCAGACCCCAGATAGGCGCCGCCAGCCAGCTGGTATTGCCTGAAAAGTCGAAACGGTGGTATGACCACAGCCGTGTGCCAACCACGTGTGCGTAGGCCCTTCCGGTCAGGAACTCCAGCACCGGTCCCACAACGGCGCTGGCAACAAAGACAACCGGTACGGCAAAACCGGCACGCCACGACGCGTACACTACTGCCAGTAACGGCCCGGCCAGCAACAGACCATAGCGGCCAAACGTGAAACGGTGTCCGTGCCAGCGGCGGCCGACATACCAGCCGGCCAGCTTGACGGTTGCCAGCACTGCCAGCAAATATACTGCCAGGTCGATACGTGCCGCTGTCATTAGCGTCTAGTGTAGCATAAGCGCCCTACTGCATGGGGGCTAGCTGATGGGGCTGCCGGTGTAATGGCCGCCGGCACATGATTGCGTGGCCCCATCGGCAAACAGACTGACGGCGCTGCCGGGAGCGGCACCATCGGCGATGAGCCGCTTAATCTCGCGGAATGGCAAGCTGGGCATAGACCTCCGGCGGCACCAGATGGCTCGACAGGGCTTTGTAATCGTAGTCGTCGGGGATGTCGAAGCGGTACGTTGCCGCCAGTTCAGGGTACGTATGCGCGGCAAGACGCATAGCGGCGCGCGATTCTTTGATCTCGCCCACGCAGTCCAGCGGCTTGTCACCCTCAATGCCGAGCAACTGCCGGTACGTTGGCTCCAGCTCGGTTGTTTGCAGTAGGTTTTTGCCGCTAAACAGCGCTTCCAGTTTGGCACGCGGCACGAACGGCGTCAGCGCCAGGAAAATAAACGCGCATTTGGCGCAGGTACCATCCCAAAACATATGGTGCTGGTCAAACGTAAAGGCGCGGTTGCAGGAGCTGAACACGTCGCGGTATGTGTCAAAACCCATGCGCGCGAATAGCTCGGCGATACGCAGCTCGCTCAGTCCGCGCAGGAGCGAATAGTAGCGTACCGACGTGCCAAGCGTCCGCTGCAGCTGACCCTGAAAATCTGTCTCAAACTCCTGTGACTTTGAGTACTGATGATTAATAGCCACCCCACCGTACTGCAGGGTCGGCTCGTTGGCAGATTGTTCGTTGGAGACGACAACGTCGCGCCTGCCGGACAACACGGCCACCACCGCGCCGACGCAGGCCAGAATGGCCGAGATGGGAATATGCCCGTTGCGTGCACCCCGGGCATTGAGGTCCAGTAGGCTCCGGTCAAATTCACGCTCGACCCAGTAGTGCTTGAGACCGATGCGCTCGATGAGCGGCGTGAGCTGTGACCGGTGCCCAACGCTCCACGTGGCCAGATCCGGCATCTTGCTGCGCAGCAGCTCTACGCTTACCAGCGAATCTTTGCCGCCGCCGATGCCGACCAACAGGCCGCTGCCCCGTCCGGCGGCAGCGGGCGCTGGTGCGTGCGCGACCGTAGCTGGGAAGGTGACCGGCGTGCGGGGGTCAAGTGTATTGACATAGAAGAACTCACCGAGCCCGCGTTGGTAGGTTTTGGAGAAAAATGCGGCACTGCCTGGGTCGATCTCACCCTTTTTGACGATAATTTCCGGCGCCAGATACGCTTTGTAGTATGATACGCCGGCCATATAGAACAGGTTCTGGCAGGCGCGGTCGAGCAATGTCAGATCGTACGCGGCAAAGTCGAATTCGAAGCGGAACTGCTCGGTGAACGGTACGATACCATCAAAGCTGTAGCGCAGGGCTAGCGTCTTGCGCGGCACATCGAACGCGTAGTCTTCGAAGATGAATTGGCGGTATACGGGCGTCATAGCGTATTGACGGCTGCCTTAAACTGCAGCCCGCGGTCCTCAAAGTTCTTGAACATATCGAAACTGGCAAAGCCGGGCGACAACAGCACGGCATCACCGGGCTGGGCAAACGACCGGGCATGCGCCACGATATCGGGCATCGTCTTGGCCGGCTCGATGACGTAATTATGAAAGCCCACGTTGTCTAGCTCGGCGGCCAAGCGCGGCCCACTCACGCCGATGAGCACAACTTTGCGCAAATCACGCTGGTGGTCCAGTATGGCGCGGGCAAAATGGGTGATGGGCAGCATCCGGTCGAAGCCGCCGCAGATCAGCACTTTCGGCTCGCGAATGGCGGCGATGGCCGCCATGGCGGCATCGGGCGTGGCAGCATACGAATCGTTGTAGTACTGCACGTCTGCGACTTCACGCACGAACTCAATGCGGTGCTCCAGGCCGCTGAACGTCGTAAGCACCGAGCGCATGGCGTCGACATTCTGGCTAATCTGCCAGAGTACGGTAACTGCCGCGCAGACATTTTGCCAGTTGTGCTCGCCCAGCAACTTCAGCTCGTCGGTGCGGCAGATTGCCTCATTGGCAATGACAATCTCGCCGTTTTCGACATGCGCGCCCGGCTCGGCACAGTAGGGGATCTTGAGCCCCTTGCTGTAGCCGGCAATCTTGCGTGAGTTATCGTTATTGGCGTAGTAGATGGCCGTATCGCTGCTGGTCTGGTGTTCGAACAACTGGGCTTTGGCCAGCAGGTAATCGTCCATGTCTTTGTGCCAGTTGAGGTGTTCCGGCACGACCATTAAACACACGGCCATCGCCGGGCTGCGCCTGAGGTCGGCCAGTTGGTAGCTGGACAGCTCCAATACCACCCACGACTGTGGCGTCACCTGCGGCAGAAAAGTCAGGGGTGAGACGCCGATATTACCGCCCAGAAAGACCGTTTCACCGGCCGCCTGCAGCATCCGGGCGATGAGGGTGCTGGTAGTGCCCTTGCCCTTGGTGCCGGTCACACCGATGACGCGCTTGCTGGGGCAGACGCGCAGGAACTCGTTGATGGTGGTAGTGATCTTGTCCTTCACGCCCGGGTTTTCGCGCAGGATGATCTCCGGGTTCACCACCGGCGTCCGCCAGATTACATCAAACCGGTCAAGATTTTTGAGGTACTCCGGCCCAAGCTGCTTGGCGACACCCGCCGGTACCTGTTTGGCCGTGTCCTGGTCGCAAACCGTTACACTGGCGCCGAGCCCCTGCCAGTACGCAAGCGCCGCCCGCCCCTCCAGCTCAAAGCCGACCAACGCGACATTCATGGCTCTAGTATACCATCGGTGCACACCTGAGCGGCCGCTCAGGTGGCGAGCTTGCTTTTGACCAGCTCGAACACCTGGCGGGGCGTCATGTCGGCCTTCAGGATGACGGCGATGGGGTTGAGCTGGCGAACCTTGTCGGGAATCTCCTGCTCGCCTTTGTTTGTAAGCACCACCACTTTGATATCTTTCCCCCATGGCGTGGCACGCATCTTTTCCAACATCTCGTCGCCGTTCATTTCCGGCATCATCAGATCGAGCAGGATGATGTCCGGCCGCATCTTCTTGGCGAGCTCCAGCCCAAGCCGCCCGTTTTCGGCCGTCTCTACTTCGTAATCCTCCGCCTCAAACTTGAAGCGGTACATCTGTGAAATTGCCTGATCGTCCTCGATGATTGCAATTTTTACTGGCATATGGCGCGCGTCCCTCTTTCTTTCAGTGTAGCAAGTGTAGCACAGGCGTACAGTGGGTATTTTAGGTGGGACCGCCATGCAGAGCGGCCGGCTTGATGCCCAACACTTCGTACACCAGTGCCACCACCTGGGTCGGCGTATAGTGCGCTTTCACGACGTATCGGTCGACATTTAAAAAACGAAGCGCTTGCGGCGCTTCGTTTCGGCTTATGTTCGTCAGCACGATGACCCGCATGTCGCAGCCCCAGTCTGTCCGCCGGAGCCGGGCGAGCATCTCGTCGCCATCCATGCCGGGCATCCGCAGATCCAGCAGCAGTAAATCCGGCAAAAATTCGTGTGCTACCTTGAGCCCTTCCCACCCGCTTGACGCCGTTGCTACCAGGAAACCTTCACGTTCCAGCTTCAGCTTGTACATCAGCTGAATCGGCTGTTCGTCCTCAATGACGGCGACTTTGGGAACTATGGAAGGCTCCTTATCTATAAGCGTACGTTGTATATCACGCAGCTATTTGTTAATGCGTTGCAGTAATAAATTATACTGAGAGCTGGTAATAAGCGCAAGAAGTGTGCCGGCGATATCTGAAGGCTAACTGAAGTGACATAGGTCACGACCGTTTGACAAGACGTACAGACCGACGGATGCTATACATGGGCTTATATTGAAATAGTCTGACACTTTAGCAAACGGGGCGGCGCAGCTGGTGATGCTGTTTCGCCCGTTCTTTATATATGTGAGGCAAACGTTCAGCAGGCGTGCATACTCTCCCCAACGACACCCAGACCGGCAGTTTCAAAGCCTTTCCCGAGTTCTCCAAGCTGACTCTGGCCGATCGCAAACGCTATGAGGCGCTGATCAAAGACTATCCGCCGGTCAGCGAGATTCAATTCCCGACGCTTATGGCTTGGTGGAATGATCTTGGCAGCTGTGCCGTTTCGAGGCTCAACGATAGCATCGTTTTGTCCTATTGGTTTCCCGGTAAGGAGAAGGCGACGGGGCTGTCGGTCGTCGGTACGTCCGGGATTGACGAAGCCATCTGCACCGTCTTTGACTATCTCCGCGAAAGAGGCGATCCAATACGCCTCGTGCACGTGCCGGAGTTCGTCCTGCATAGTGTTCAGTATCCCGAGTTATTCATCGCCGATCCCGAGCGTGCGTTCGACGAGTATATATATGATATCTCGCGTTTCTATCCGCTCAGCAATGTGCCGCCCTATCGCCGCGGGCGGATCAAAAAGTTCTTGGCGGAAGTTGGCGAGCAGCATATTGTGCTCAAGCAACTCGATCTTGCATCCGCGACAGATCGCAGGTTACTGCTTGATAGAGCCGCTGCCTGGCGCAAGAATGACCCATTGCATCTTAATAATATTGCTAAACTCGAAGCCGAAGCAGTGGGCACCATTATTGAGCAGGGGCAGCTAATGGGTGTCGAGAACCTAAGCATTTTTGTTGATGGCGAGCTGCAGGGCTTTTGCTGCTATCGGATTGCTGAGGACCGGCGCTATGCATTACTGCTGGGGTTCCGCATAGGCCACGAGATCCCCAGACTTCTCGACTACATGGCATATGCATTTGCACGGTGGTTCGCCGACCGCGGTGTGCGCTATGTCAACCTGGATTGTGACCTTGGGCTGCCATTCCTCAGAATGTTCAAGGTAGCTCTTGGCCCCAGCAATTACTTCAGAAAATATACCATCCGGCCGGCGGGAGACAGGCGGTGAGTAATGTGCCAAAGCCCAACAGCTTACAAACGGGCGAGTTCAAAACATTCCCCGAGTTTTCTAAACTCACCTTTAACGACCGCAAACGCTATGAAGCGCTCATTGCTGAGTACCCGCCAATCTCCAATATCTCTTTCGCCGGCCTAAAGCTCTGGTGGGACCAGCTGAGCGGCTGCGCCGTCGCCCGGTTAAACGGCAATCTTGTCATCTCGTACTGGTTCCCAGGTGATGAAAAAAGGTCAGGATTATCCCTGATTGGCACGAACAAGATTGACGAGTCTATGCAAACTATTTTTGACTATCTCCGCGAAAAAGGCGATCCCGCCCGTCTGGTGCACGTGCCGGAGTTTGTATTAGAAAAAATTAGCCAGCCTGACCTATATAGTTGCCGTGGTGAGCGTGGCTGCGACGAATATATTTATGAGGTGGCGAAGTTCTACCCCATGAACCACACGACCGCTTATCGTCGGCGCCGTATCAGGAAGTTTTTGGCTGCGGTAAACGAAGATCGGATCATTATCAGAAGCCTCGACCTCTCTAAGGCTGAGAATCAGCAGCTCTTGCTAGACTGTCAGTGGCCGCGGAGGGGGATCAACAGTATCGTCGGTGCATTTGATGAGTGTTGGGAAGACACCATCAGGTATGCTGATTTACTTGGTCTGGAGAATGTATGTATCTATGTTGACGGCGAGCTAGCGGCGTATATCTTATATGTTCAGCCGGCAGACAGGCGTTATATAGTGCTTCGACACGTAAAAGTTGATTACAGAATTCCGAGGATCCTTGATTATGTCATCTACCGGTTCGCCGGATGGTTGCATGAGCGAGGCATTGCTTACGTCAACATGGATTCTGACCTGGGGCTCCCATTTCTTCGGATGTTTATGCTTGCGCTTGGACCTTCTAACTATTTCCGGATGTATACAATTATGCCCACCCTAGGGTGACGCATATCACGAGGTATTGACTTTTAGTAAAGTTGATAGTATTATAAAAAAGTACTTATCATCCGCAAATCGGGATAAGCTAGCAAATTAGTAGGATAACGGCACCAACGCCTAGGCGTTGGTGCCGTTTTGCATACAAGATAGGGCCTAACGTGGCTAAGAGCTGCGCGAGGAGAATTTATACATGCGACGAAATACTCCAATACACATACCGTCTGATGCCCGGCACAGTTATAGTGCTGAGGCTATGAGAATAGTGCGTGTAGTCGCAACAGGAGGCATAGCTTAATGGTCAACGCTGATATGCCTCACTTTGTTGAAGGACTAGAGCAACCATATTTGCCCGAACAGCTAGGGAGCGGTGAAACTAGCGTACCTATGTCTCAACAAGAGGTGACCCCGACCTCTGGTCTTGCCTTAATGGACGTACAGGCCGCGCCTCTGCTTAACGCGAATAACGTTCGTACGAATGGCAGCAGCAATGGGACGCTAGCGATTGACCTGCACGAGGGCGCTCCGCACCGAGGGGGATTGTTAGAGCCTAAACGAAGAATGAGTGATGCCGCCCTAGTGTTCGAGATGGTGCCTGAGGATCCAGTGCGAGAGGCAAAATCACATATTCGAATTCTCAAATCTGATCACCCACAGTATGGTGCTGAGGTGGAAATAGCAGCGCAACGTCTATCGACTGATGTTTTTCTTGAGCGAAACTATATATCAAAGGATGAAGTGGCTGCCGGTGTTTACCTTGACCAGTATGCGCCCCGCTCAACATACTATCTCGCAAAAAACGGCATAAAGATTAGCACTGGGCGTCAGATTGCATGTGACAAGAAAGAGGGTATCCTCTCGCTGCCAACCGCAAAGTATTTCAGCGTTGACCCCGAAAAACTCGCTAATGTCGCGGGCGTCCCTAGCGTGGCTGACCTGAAAGCCAATGAAGTGGTAGAAATATCTGCTGTTGCCAAGGAGTTCATCAAGGGCGAGGAAGGCCAGGGCAGCAAAAAGCGAACGCTTACCGATCCGGATGCAGTAATCGCATTGTATTCGAGCATGATCCGTACATCAGTAGAGAAGGGGCAGAA
Organism: Saccharimonadales bacterium (SeqCode); assembly: GCA_035545555.1. GTDB lineage: Bacteria > Patescibacteriota > Saccharimonadia > Saccharimonadales > UBA4665 > JANWHZ01. The sequence goes on from DASZYD010000014.1 coordinate 31,338, forward strand.
GCTATGGATCATGAACGTTGATCCGCCCTTTGTGAGGTACCTCGGGATGATGATTGGCCAAAGCCAAGTGCATGTTCTGGGCGAGCCGCGAGAATATATGGGGCCTGCGACGGTTCCAATCGCCCTTAACCCTCAGGAGGTTGTGCGTCACCTTCTCTCAAGCCCAGAAACGGATGTACAAAGATATGCCGCAGGTCATGTACGCGAAGCGCTCAGTGGCCTTGACGATCGGAGAGTACCGAAGGGCCTGCGAGAACTCCTTGCAGAACAAGATATCCCGGTCGTGCACTATGCAGAATGGAAGCGGCTGGCAACTGATCCACACCTCATTGCGCAGCTAGGTATGCTGGCCTACTCGGCTAGCCGTGCTTGGCCTGCAAGTCAGGCGCCAGGCTTTGACGGTAATGTCTGGGCGCTATGGGGGATTGACGTAGGCACATCTCCATTCTATGTGTGGGGTTTGAAAGAAGCTTACACGGGCAAGAGTCCTCTTCGCAAGGCTTTAGGTGCGCTGATGGCTGCAGGTACGTTTATCGCCCCTTATGCATACTTTTATGGAGCGAATAGCAAGCATGAATATCCATCCTATGTTAATGGCATAGTTGGAGCATTCGTCATCTCCGCGGTGGCTAACGAGGCACGTTCACGTATCGGCTATAACAAAAGGAAGTCGGCCCTCACAAAGGCACTCCTAGATGCGGCACCGAAACAAGAGGCAATAAGCCCAAGAGGGGCGATCAAAGGACTATTCTCCCATCTGCGGGCATCCGACCAGCCAGATCTAACCGCAGCCCGATGACTGGAATGTTGTTGAGCTGATCGCTACAATGAGTTCATGCTTAGTAGCGGTTCCCTGCTAGCCCTAACGACCGTCATAGCTCTGTTCGTAACCGTTGTTGTTTACCTTAGCCCAACGGTTAAGCAGACGACTAAGTTGGCTTTTGCGTTAACTACGGCAAGCCTCGCGCTTTGGAATGTCAATATCTATATCGCGGATACAGTACGCACCCACTTACTGCTCTGGAATGAGTTGATATTCTTGTGGCCAACAATAGGCGTAAGTGGGTGCTTTGCATTTATATCGCGCCTCCATGTTTCTACCTCTGATGAGGGCAAGTTTCTAGCCACTCACGCCCCACGGCAGCGCGCACTTTTAGCGGTCGCTATTCTGTTACAGATTGTTGCGATCGCTAGCAACAGGATTTTTGACAGTATTACTTATGATATTAAGGGTGGGACATATGTCTTTGTCCGTGGGCCCATGTACCCTGTGTACGTAGTTGGCATACTCCTACTAATCGGAGTAATGATAGCTAGGATGGTTGTCAGCTATCGTTATAGCAACCTCCAGGAGCGGCATGCAGTCAAGATAGCAATTAGCGCGATTGTAGCGACGGCACTTTATGGCCTCATCAGCAACGTGCTTATCCCAGTAGCCACCAATAGTCAACAGTACATAGGTTTAGGCATGTTCTCACTTGACATCTTCTCTTTGGGCCTAGCAGTTAGCATCTTGCGTTACCATTTCTTGGATATTAAGGTTTACTCTTGGTCGGCGGCTGCATATCTGAGCGGCTTATTCATCGTAACCCTACTATTCGTCACGCCGCTGATTATTATCGTGCTTCATCTGCTTCACCATAGCTTAACTATCACTCAATTTATCGGGGTCGCCATCCTTAGCGGGCTATTACTAGCATTGTTACAATATCTACACCGGTTATTCAACAATTTAACGGCAAGGGTGTTCTTTAGGCAGCCGTATGATCCACAGGACGTACTCGATGAGCTGAGCAATTTACTCGTACACACTGCAAATATGCAAACTATTCGTCAAGAAACAGCTGCTATTATCTCGGAGACACTCAGAGCGGACTTATGCGAGTATGCGTTATTCGCTGACCAAGTAAAGCGTGACGCTGAGTTGGCTAGAAAGATTGACGTATATAGCAGCATGAGTGGTCTCAACAGCATCGACACGAATAACATTTACGGCACCGAACCGGCCAGCCTAGTGAACGCACTTAAGACACGTGGGGTAGCTTTGGCGGTCAAGCTTCGTACGACACATGAAGATCTCGGCTATATGCTGTTGGGTTATAAACAGTCGGGCGAAGCCTATTCTGAGCGAGATCAGCGTTTGCTAAGTGTGGCGGCAGATGAGATCGCTATCAGCCTGCAGAATGCGTTGCGGTTTGAGGAGATTCAGAATTTTAACGTACGACTGCAGCAAGAGGTGGACGAGAAGACTCGGGAGTTGCGGCGGAAGAATCAGCGGCTCATTGAATTGGATGAGACGAAAGACGACTTTATTAGTATGGCCAGCCACCAGTTGCGCACGCCGCTGACCAGCGTGAAGGGATATTTGAGCATGGTGCTGGAGGGGGATGCGGGCAAGCTGAACGCCACGCAGAACAAAATGCTCGGGCAGGCGTTTACCAGTTCGCAGCGGATGGTGTACCTCATCACCGACCTGCTGAATGTCTCGCGGCTGAAGACGGGCAAGTTTGTGATTGAATCAGCGCCGACCGATCTGAGCAAGATGATCCAGGAGGAGATGTCGCAGCTGATGGACACGGCCGAGGCGAAAAATCTGACGCTGACATACCACAAGCCGGCGACCTTCCCGCTGCTCATGCTTGACGGCGTAAAGACGCGGCAGGTGGTCATGAACTTTATTGATAATGCCATTTACTACACGCCGTCCGGCGGGCATATTGATATCGACCTGCTGGAGAAGCCGTCCACGATTGAGCTGCGGGTGATCGATGACGGCATTGGCGTGCCGCGGTCCGAGCAACACCACTTGTTTACGAAGTTTTATCGGGCCGCCAACGCACGCAAAGCCCGGCCGGACGGCACGGGGCTGGGCTTGTTCATGGCCAAGAAGGTGATCATTGCGGAGGGTGGCTCGATCATCTTCAGCAGCCGCGAGAACAAAGGCAGCACGTTCGGCTTTATCTTCTCCAAGTCGCGCCTGAAGGTACCGGATGCGCTGCTGCCGACCGGCGCTGCGCCAGACCCGGCCGCCAAAGTACCATCCCCCGCAGCGTAGCTGTGGATAACGTTTGCCGACCGGCGCGAAAGGTGCTATAACTGGAGTCAGTTTTTAGAGCATTGACTGACCGCTCGTGAAACTTGTGTGCTTGATGACCCTGGCGTGCCGGGGTCATCTTTCTATTCCGGGCAGATATAGGCAGTGGTACCGGTCATAGCGGGCGCACAGTATGCACAGGCAATCTGTGGTGCGGTGCCGGCCGACATGGGGCAGACGTAGTGGTAGCCGCCGTGGCAAACCGGGCAGACTGGGCGGCACGCCGTGCTACCATCAGTCGCCCTACAGGGCGCGGGCGTAGTCGTCGGCGGTTGCGCGGGTGCGGGGTCAGCCGACACTGCTGGCGGGCCGGCAACTGCGTTGCCGCCGGCCGCTGTGTCGGACGTTGCCGCCGGCCTGGTGGCGGGCACCGGCTGTTGAACTGTGTCGGCGCTGCTGCCGACCTGTATGAACTCGCGCGTGTTGCTGCCGGCGTGCGGCACGTTGGCCAAAAAGACGCTGCCGCTGAGCACCACCAGAAGTGCATAAAACAGCACGGTCGAGCCGGTCTGGACTGTTTGGACCGCCTGCTTCAAGACATCCTTGGCTGCCGCTGCGATACGCATAGCCATCATTTTCCTCCTCTCAGCATAGCCGTCAAGAAAGATTCCGGCAGAGTTGCCCCGCGCGCGGCCGGTTGGCGTTGTGCTACACTAGCAGAGTAGCGCAATGAAACAGGTGGGCCAAGGACGTGTTTACCAAGCAGACAATCCGGGATATTGATCTAGAGGGCAAGACAGTACTGCTGCGCACCGACTATAACGTGCCGCTCGACCACGGCCGCATTACTGATGATTACCGTATCAGGAAGTCGCTGCCGACGGTGCAATATCTGCTGGAAAAACACGTCCGGCTTATTATCTGCTCACATCTCGGACGGCCGGACGGCAAACCGAACCCGGAGGAGAGTCTCTTCCCGGTGGCAAAACGATTGGGCGAACTGCTGGGCGCCGACAAGGTGACGTTCGCGCGTGACTGCATCGGCCCGGAGGCGGAGAAGGCGGCCACGGCGTTAGAGCCCGGCCACGTGCTGCTGCTGGAGAACCTACGCTTCCACCCTGGGGAAGAACAGAACGATGCCGGGTTTGCTGCGCAACTGGCCACGTTGGCACAGGTGTTCGTGCAGGATGGCTTTGGGGTGGTGCACCGTGCACATGCCAGCACCGAGGCGATTACTCACTTGCTGCCCAGCGTGGCGGGCCTGCTGCTCGAGAAAGAGGTGGATACTATCACCGAGGTGATGACCAATCCCAAGCGGCCGCTGATGGCGGTGATTGGCGGTGCTAAGATTTCCGACAAGATTGCTATTCTACACAAGTTTATCGAGATTGCCGACGTGATTGCCGTCGGCGGTGCCATGGCCAATACATTCCTGGCGGCCAAAGATATCCAAACGGCCAAGAGCATGATTGAGCCGGATGACATCAGTGTTGCTAAGGACATCATCGCCAAGGCGCGGGAGCGGCAGAAGCGCGAGCATTTTATCTTTTACCTGCCGCAAGACGGCGTGGTGGCGCACAAGATCGACAAGGCTGCGCCAACGCGGATTGTGGATTGGAGCGCTCATGTCATCAGCGACATCGAAAGCTATCCCAAGCGGCCGCCGCACGAAGCGTCACAGATACAGCCCGACGAGATGATTCTGGACATCGGGCCGTTCTCCGGCTCGTTCGTTGCCGGCAGTATGCAGCTGGCCAACACGGTGATCTGGAACGGCTCGATGGGCGTGACCGAAACGGCGGGGCTGCAGGGGCCGGTCGGGCCCTATGCGCATGGTACGGAGCTGGTCGTCGAAGCCATGCTGGGCCAGTTCGGCCACCGGCCGTTCAGTGTGGTGGGCGGCGGTGACACGGTCGGCTATGTGGAGCAGCGCGGCCTGGTTGATGCCTTTGACCATGTGTCGACCGGCGGCGGTGCCAGCCTGGAACTGATGGCCGGCCGCACGTTGCCCGGCGTCGAGGCACTGATGAACAAAGATGGGGTACAATAACCGTAAGCACCATGCGTAAAGTGATGATCGCCGGCAACTGGAAAATGCACCTGAATGTACAGGCGGCGAGTTTGCTGGTGCACCGGTTGAATGAGCGGATTCCGGTGCACCGGGATGTCGAAGTCGTGCTGGCGCCGAGCACGCTTGGCCTGCAGCCGCTCTCGCTTGAGATTGACCGGCGTAAGTTCCGTCTGAGCGCCCAGGACGCGTTTTACAAAGATGAGGGCGCGTATACCGGCGAAGTCAGCTTTACGATGCTGCGCGATCTCGTGCACTACAGCATCATCGGCCACTCCGAGCGGCGGATTTACTTCCACGACACGCTTGAGGTGGTACGCGACAAAATGGCGGCCGCTATCCGCAATAAGATCACCCCTATCTTATGCATCGGCGAGACGCAGGAAGAGCGCCGTAATGGTGAGACGAAGCAGGTATTGCATGACCAACTGACCACAGCACTCAGCAATCTGACCGCTGACGATGTCGAACGACTGGTAGTCGCCTATGAGCCGGTGTGGGCCATTAGTACCTTTGGCGGTATACTGGCCAAGCCGTATGAAGCCGAAGAAGCGATGCGCCGGGTGCGCTACGAGATCAGGGAGCTGTACGGTGAGCGGGCGGCCGAAGGGGTACGCATTCTCTATGGCGGCAGCGTGGACGAGCAGATCGCGCGCGGCTACCTGGAGCTGGACGACTGCGACGGCGCGCTGGTGGGCGCGGCCAGTCTGAATTATCACAAGTTTACGGCCATTGTGGACACGGCCTACCGGCTGGTACAAGAGCAGCGCAAGGAAGGGAACGGGTAATGGCTGACACGAAAACCACGCCGAGCAAGCCGCGCAAAGTGATTGATATAACCGAGCCGGGCAAAAGCGCGCCGCCGAGCAGCGGCAAGCCGATTATCGTGACCAACCGCCCGGTACTCAGACAGGACCCCATGATGGTGCCAACCGCGCCCGACTTGCCCGCGACCGACCCGGCACCTGCCACGTCGCACACGGCGAGGCCGATCCAGCCGCCTGGCCGTTCGATCGATTCGCTGCTGGCGGCTGCCCCTGCCCAGCCGCCCAAGAAGCCCGCCAAGGCTGATGCTACTCCACCCGTGCAACCGACAGCTGCCAAACCGGCAATAGCACTGGATGCTCCTGCAGTACCAGTTTCGCCGGCGACGGCTGTGGTAGCGGCAAAGCCGGATGCGGCCGTTCCCGCGGCATCGCCTGCCAAAGCTACTCCCGCCACGCCCGCGGCGCCATCGGCGGATGGCGCGTCACCTGCTGCAGCGTCCACCCCCAGCGCTTCCGCACCGGCAGCCCCTGCGCCTGCCACGGAACCGGCCGCCAGCTCATCCATACCTGAGGAAGAATCGGCAACTGCCGGTGCAGGCGAGGCAGGTCCGGGCGATGCACAGCTTGCCCCGAACAAGGCGCTTGAAGATGCCAAGAAAAAAGCCGACGAAGAAA
>DASZYD010000015.1:0-7554 GCA_035545555.1 Saccharimonadales bacterium (SeqCode)
TAAAACTGTTGCCGGCATCCGGGTTGAACTGGGTACTGCCATATGGCGAGTAATACGTAGGTGACTGGGGGATGGCTGCCAGCATGGCCGCCTGCGGCAACGTCAAATCCTTGGCAGACGTCTGGAAATAATCGCCGGCCGCGGCCTCTACCCCATACTCAACACCGCCGTACGGCGCAATGTTCAGATAACCGGTCAGGATATCGTCTTTGGAATACTCACGGCTCAGGTCAACGGCCAGGATCAGCTCCTTGATCTTGCGCGTAAAGGTGCGGTTGGCCGTCCATTGCTCGTTCAACTTGACGAGCTGTTGCGTGATAGTCGAAGCGCCCTGCAGGCTGTCGCCGCCACCAAAGACATCGTGCAGGCCGGCGCGCGCAATAGCAGTCAGATTAAATGCGCCTTCGTGATAAAAATTCTTGTCCTCGATCGCAACGGTCGCTTCCTTCATGTAGGGCGAGATCTCATCGCTCTGCACGGGTATGCGTTTGACGGCGTCGTAATCCTGCCAGAGAACGATCTTCCCGGTACGGTCGTAATAGGTGGTACTGCCGCCGAGGCTGTCGCCGGATATGTCTTTGATCTGCGGTAAGTCTTTGCGGAAATAGGCGAACACGCCGATGGTCAGTAAGAAAATCACGACAATGCCGACACCGACGAGCTTGAGTGCCATCACCAGTCCGTCACGGCTGAACCAATACTGCGCGACGCGTTTCGGGTGCAGGCGGTAGAGCGTACGCAGGAAAGGATTCTTCGGCAAGGTGCTCAGGTATGCCGCCCGGCGGGCATCACGCGCACGCTTGGCGGCACGCAACCGGTCGCTCAGGCTCTGATTGAGCCGCAATGTCTTACCGGAATTGGTCGTGATGGTGCGCCTCGTCGAACTGCCGCGCCGCCGGCCTGTATCCCTGCTCGATTCACTCATGTTTGGTGCTGCTCCATCATACCGCGGTACTTATCACACCTATTATAGCAACGGCTGCTGATAAAATGCCAAGCCTTTCAGCTGCACGGGGGACCGAGATATGCACAGGGCGGCGGGCTGTATTGCCATCAATCATGCTCCAGGAACTGGTTCAGCGCATCGCGCACCACAGCGACACCGTGCAGCATGGCAGGCGCCGTACCGGTGCGCGGACGAGGGCCGATGGCGGCGGTAAAGCCCAGTTTTGTGGCTTCGGCCAGCCGTTTGTCGATAAACGGCACGTGGCGCACTTCGCCGGACAATCCCACCTCGCCGAATACCACCGCGTTCGTTTTGAGCTGCAGTCCTTTGGCGGCTGAGCCGATCGCCATGCAGACGGCCAGATCGGCCGCCGGCTCGGCAATCCGCAACCCGCCTACGATGTTCACGTAAATATCTTTGTCTGAAAGATTCAGCTTGGTGCGGCGCTCCAGCATAGCAACCAGCAGGTTGAGCCGGTTCAGGTCGATACCGCTGGCGGCACGCTTGGGATAGCCATAATTCGTCTTGTTGACCAGCGCCTGCACTTCGACAAGCAGCGGGCGCGTGCCCTCCACTGTGGCCAGCACCACCGAACCATCGCTCACCTGCCGTTCCGCCAGCAACGCTGCCGATGGGTTCTCGACAGGCTTGAGCCCTTGCTCATGCATTTCAAAAATACCGGCTTCACTGGTAGAACCGAAACGGTTTTTGATAGCGCGCAGCATCTTAAAACCGCCGTAGCGATCGCCCTCCAGCTGCAGGACCACGTCCACCACGTGTTCAAGCACCTTCGGTCCGGCAATAGTGCCTTCTTTGGTGACGTGGCCGACCAAAATCACTGCCGTATCGGCCTGTTTTGCCGCTTGCATGATGGCCACTGTGCTATTGGTGATCTGCGAGACCGTACCAGGCGCGGCAAGTACCTCGGCTACTGCCATCGTTTGGATAGAATCAACAACCACCAGCCGGTGTTTGCGCTGCCCGATGGTCGCCGCGATATCGTCGGCCGAGGTGCTGGTAGCTAACTGCAATGTCGGATGATCCGCCCCAAGCCGGGCCGCCCGGAGCGCCACCTGGTGCGCCGATTCCTCGCCGCTGACATACAAGACCGGCTCCCGCGCCGAAATCGCGTAAGCCAGCTGCAGCAGGAGCGTGCTTTTGCCGATGCCCGGCTGCCCGGCGAGCAGGATGACGCTACCCGCCACAATACCGCCGCCAAGCACATCATCGACATCGGCGATACCTGTCTGCAACCGCTGTTGGTCGTGGACAGCAGACACGTCAACGGTTTGCGGCTGCAATGCCCTGCCACTGGATACTGCTCTACCACCAAATCCACTCCCTGCGGGTGCAGCAATCGCCTCTTCTTCCAGCGTGTTCCATTCGCCGCATTCGCCGCAACGGCCGGCCCACGCGGCATACGTGGCGCCGCAGTTCCGGCAGACAAATCGCACCGCCTGCTTTTTTGCCATGGTAACTCCTCTGTATGCCTACAGTGTAACACTTCGTCGGTTACGGTGTGTGCTCCTAGCGCTATTCGGCAGCCGTTGTGTATGCGAGCTCGCCGTTTTTGGCCGCCACCTGGATAACGTCGCCCGTCGCATGCCTTTCGGCGAGTAGTTCGGTCGCCAGGTGATCTTCAATCGTATCCTGAATGAGCCGGCGCAGCGGCCGCACGCCGTTCAGCGCATCATAGCCGTGATCGAGCAAATATTGCTTGGCGGCCGGCGTCAACTGGACGCTCAGGCCCTTTTTCTGCAAGCGCGCCTTGAGCTCATCAACCTGCAGGTCAATAATCTTGAAGATGTCTTTCTTGGTCAGTGCACGAAAGACGACGATTTTATCGATGCGGTTCAGCAGCTCCGGACGCATGCTGCGCTTCAGTTCGGCACGCACCGTTTCCTGGTTGGCCGTGTGCAGCTCGTCCAGATCCTTCATGTCGCCGGGGCTGTGCGCATGGAAGCCGAAGCTGGCTTCCTTTTGCAGCTTTTCGGCGCCGATATTACTGGTCATGATAACAATCGTATTGGTAAAGTCGATGGAGCGGCCCTTGGCGTCGGCCAAACGGCCATCTTCCAGAATCTGCAGTAGCATGTTGAACACATCGGGATGCGCTTTTTCGATCTCGTCGAACAAGACCAGGCTGTACGGCTGGCGGCGAACCTTATCGGTCAATTGGCCGCCATCGTCGTAGCCGACATAGCCGGCCGGGGCGCCGACGAGGCGCGAGACATTGTGGTGCTCACCGAACTCACTCATATCAATCTTAATGAGCGCCGATTCACTGCCGAAGAATTCACGAGCCAAGACCCGGGCCAGCTCGGTCTTGCCCACGCCGGTCGGACCGAGAAAGATAAACGAACCGATCGGCCGCTTGTCACTCGATACACCGCTACGGTTGCGGCGGATGGCCTTGGCTACCACTTCGACCGCCTCGGTCTGGCCGATGACATATTTGCCAAGCGTTTTTTCGAAGTTCAGCAGGTGCTTCGCCTCGGCACGGATCAGCTTCTTGACCGGTACGCCGGTCATGCGCGACACCACATCGGCCAGGTCTTCGCTGGTCACGACCAGCGTCTGGCGCTCGGGCTTGGCACTTTGCAGCTTGGCCAGCTGCTCGCTGATCTGGCTGGCGCGGGTCTTTTCGCGGGCGGCGGTTTCGTAGTCCTCAGTATCGGCCGCCTCTTCGATGCGGGTCTGCGCCAGCTTCAGTTCTTTCTGCAGGGCACGTACCTCCGGCAAGGTGCGGCCTTTTTCTACGCGGAGATATGCCGCTGCCTCGTCGATCAGGTCGATGGCTTTATCAGGCATGAACCGGTCGTTGATGTAGCGCTTGGCCAGGTGTACGGCATCTTCGATGACTTCATCGCTGATGCTGACGCCATGGAACTGCTCGTACTGTTTACGCAGGCCCCGCAGGATGGCAATGGTCTCCGGCAGAGTCGTCTCCGGCACCTGTATCGGCTGGAAGCGGCGTTCCAGCGCCGCATCCTTTTCGATGTGCTTGGTGTACTCGGCGGTCGTAGTGGCGCCGATGACCTGGATTTTGCCGCGGGCCAGCGCCGGCTTCAGGATATTGCCGGCGTCCATGGCGCCCTCGGCCGCGCCTGCACCAACGATTACGTGCAGCTCATCGATAAAAATAATCGTATTGTTGTCTTTTTCCAGTTCGGCCAATACCTTTTTGAGGCGCTCCTCAAATTCGCCGCGGTACTTGGTGCCGGCGATCATGCCGGCCAGGTCGAGCATGACCACGCGCTTGTCCAGCAGGCTGTCCGGCACTTCCTCGGCGACGATGCGCTGCGCCAGGCCCTCGACAATAGCCGTTTTGCCGACGCCGGGCTCGCCAATCAGCACCGGATTGTTTTTGGTACGGCGGTTGAGAATCGTAATAACCCGGCGGATCTGACTTTCGCGCCCGACCAGCGGGTCAAGCTTGCCGGCACGTGCTTGTGCAGTCAGGTCAGTACCGAAGAAATCGAGCGCCGTGCGGCGGGCCTTTTTGCTGCCGCGGCGGGCGGTCTCGGTGTCTTCGTCCCGCCCCTCGTACTGCTGGCGGTTTAAGAATTGCTCCAGCTCGTTGGTCAGCGCGTCGATGTCGGTATTCAGTTCGCGTAACAGGCGCGTGGCGCGGGCGTTCTTTTGGCTCAAAATACTATAGAGGATGTGCTCGGTGCCGCAATACTCCTGGCCGTAGTCCTGGGCGATGTCGCCAGCCATCTTGAGCGTTAGCTTGGCTGTCTCGGACAGCCCTTTCGCTCCCATGTTAATCACCATTGTTTTCGGCGTCAGGTTGAGCGCCAGGCGCGCACGATCCAGCGTGACGCCGGCGTTTTCAAGCAGCTTGGCGCCCATGCTGGACTCTTGCGCCAGCACGCCCAGCAGCAAATGCTCAGTGCCGATGTACGCGCTGCCGAATGAGCGCGCGATAGCATCGGCGTGCTTCAGGCTCTGCAGCGCATTGGTGGTGAGATGATTGAGAAAATCTTGAAAATCGCTATCTGCGGGCATCATAGTCGGTTGCCTCCTGCTGGCGGCCGGCGGGCCTTAGGTGATCATATACCGCTGCAGTAGGATAGTGACGGTAGCGCGGTTGCGTATATTCGTACGTCGCGACACCGGCGGTGTCGGATAGTTCTATGATAGCAGTTAGCACTCGTGAGTCAAGAGTGCTAAATTACTTCTTTGGAACATCCTCTGATGGCACTGAAGCAGCGTGATGCGGATCACCGGCCATGTCATCCTGCTGCCTGGCCAAGGCTGCCAGTGTCTCCGCAGCGACCTGTTGCATGTCCTTGTGTCGGAACCGCTGCTCACGGAAGTACGCCAGCACGCCCGCCGCCACCATACCGACGCCGGCACCGGTACATAAGAATCCGATGCCCCAGAAGCCGTCCGGGCCCATGTGCGCCTGGATGTTCTTCAGGCCCGTCAGTGCCAACACGAAACAGAGGATAACAGCGACCCAGGCGATGTAGTACTTGGCGTTAGCGCTCATGCCGACGTAACGCGCACCATGGCGTGACGGATCACCTCGTCGCCCATTTTGTAGCCGGCCTGCAGTTCTTCGCTCACTACCTCCTCTGCACCGTCGCCGTCTTCCATACTGACCGCTTCGTGATACTTCGGGTCAAACGGCTGTCCGACGGTTGCAATACGCTGCACGCCCAGACCGGCAAGCACGGTTTCGAACTGGCGGACAACACTGCGCACACCCTTTATATAGTCGTTCTGCTCCAGCTCGGCCGGAACATGTTTGAGCGCGCGCTCGAAGTTATCGATCACCGGCAGCAGCTCTGCCACGACCGAGGCTTTGATGGTCGGCCGCAGGCGGCTGATTTGTTCGTCGTATTGCCGGCGCAGGTTTGTGGCGTCGGCGCGTTCGCGCTGCAGCGCGGCAGTCAACTCATCAAGTTGCTGCTGCAGCGTCGCCAGCCGGGCGGTGTCGTGCTGCTTTGGGGACTTTGGCGCATTGCCTTTTGAGTTCATCTTACAGGACCTCCTCCAATTCCTCGCCGGTGCGGCGCACTAATGTCATAACATCACGGTAGCTCTGGCGGGTCGGGCCCAGAACACCGATATAGCTCCGGTCGCTAAACGGACCGCGGAAGCGGCTGATGATCAGGCTACAGCCGGCACTGCGGCCGATCGGGTTCTCGGCACCGATATAAACGCTGAGCGGCTCATTCGGTGCTGCCTCGCGCAGCCATGGTTCCAGATTATCCAGCAGCTGTGCCACTTGCCGCACCTGCATGCCATTGATGAACTCCGGCTGACCGAACAGATTGGAGAGACCACTCATATACAGCTGGTTACCGATGGTAGCCAGCCCAAGATTATGCGTCAGCTCTACCAGCGTGTCCACCGCGTTGCGGATCAGCCGCTCCGGCATGATGCCCGGGGCAACCCGGGCCGCCAGTGCGCGCTCGGCGCGGCGCTCGCCGGACGTGGCGGCATCCCGGCCGTCTTTTTCTTCGGCAAGCGCGTTGACGTAGAAGCGATAACCTTTGTCGGTGGGGATGCGGCCTGCGCTGGTGTGCGGCTGCGCGATGTAGCCAAGACGTTCCAGCTCGGCCATTTCAGCGCGGATAGTGGCCGAGGATACGTCAAACACCTTGGCCAGCAGATTGCTGCCGACGGGGCTGGCTACCTCGGCATACTGTTCGACAATAGCGTTCAAGATTTGGCGTTGACGTTCAGTCATGACGTGCTCTCAGGTGTTTTACAGACCGTATTGTACAACCTTTAGCACTCACCGATCAAGACTGCCAGATAGAACCGTATCAGGAAACCTTTGGCCCAAACAGCAGGGCCGGGATCTATTCGCCGTGCTCTTCGATCGTTTTGAGGAGGCTGTTTTCGAGGTCGCTCTTCTTCTTGAGTTTGGGCTTGGCGGCGGGCTCGGTAGCGGCTACCGGTTCCGGTGCGGCCTGCTTGTCGGCTTCAACATCCAGCTCATAGCCGGTGAGCTTGCTGGCCAGACGGACATTCTGGCCGCCGCGGCCGATGGCGAGGCTCAGCTGGTCTTCGGGGACAACAACACGGGCGCGCTTCTGGCTTTCATCGATAATGACCTTCGTGACCTTGGTCGGGCTCAGGGCGTTTTTGATGTACTCGACCGTGTCGGTGCTGTAGACGATGATGTCGATCTTCTCCTGTTCGCCGACTTCGCTCATCACCGCGTTGACACGGGTGCCATGCCCGCCGACAAATGTACCGACCGGATCGACACCTTGGACATTGCTGGCGACCGCGATCTTGCTACGCACGCCACCTTCGCGGGCGATGCCCTTGATCTCGACAGCGCCATTGTCCATCTCGGGCACTTCGGCGCGGAACAGCCACTCGATAAACGGTGCATTACCGCGGGAAACGACCAGCTGCGGGCCGCGCGGGCCGCGCTCGACATCTTTCAGATAGACCTTCAGGCGCTGGCCGGGATAATAGTGCTCACCCTGGATCTGCTCACTGCGCGGCATGATGCCCTGCGCACGGCCCAGGTCGAGCCGGACGATGTTGCCTTCGACGCGCGAAACGATGGCATTGACGATGGTGCCGATCTTGTCCTCAAACTCGGCCATGACGATGTCGCGCTCGGCTTCGCGCAG
>DASZYD010000016.1:0-9486 GCA_035545555.1 Saccharimonadales bacterium (SeqCode)
TCCACCTTGTAGCGGCAGCGCAGCACCGGGCTGAAGATGGCGTCGAGCGCAATGTGATCGCTCGGCTTCTTGGCGGTGCTCTCCTCGATCTGGCGGTAGCCACGGCCGATCTCAACGATCAGGTCCATGGTCAGCGTGGCCTTGGCATCATCGATGGTAGCGATGACATGCTCAGGATTGACCACCTCGACGTCGGCATTGGTCTCGATATCCTTGGCGGTTACGGGGCCCTTGCCCTTCTTCACGATGCGCAGAGACTGGGCTTCGTCACCGTAGACACGGAAGTGAACGCCCTTCAGGTTCTGCATGATGTCCACGACGTCTTCACGCACGCCGGGCACCGTAGTAAACTCATGCGTCACACCCTCGATCTTGAACGAGGTAACAGCGGCCCCGGAGATGCTCGATAGCAGCACGCGGCGCAGGCTGTTGCCGAGCGTCATCCCATAGCCACCGTGTAACGGCTCGATGCTAAAGGTGCTGGCATTCGTACCCTGGTCGTCGACGGCTACCACGGCCGGAGTTTGAATCAGATTTGACATAGTTTCTCCCTATCCTCCTTTAGCGTGAGTAATACTCGACGATTAGTTGCTCGTTGATGTCGGGTTCGGCGTCATCGCGGGTCGGCAAGCTGGTCACTTCCAGCGTCAATTTCTTGCGGTCAACTTTCAGCCAACTGGGGGTCGTGCTCGGTGCCGGGCTGATGTCATCCAGCTTCTTGAAGTATTCGGTAGTGGTGCTGTGGTCACGAACCTTCAGGCTGTCACCGACGCGCAGGCGGATAGAGGGGATATCGACGCGGCGACCGTTCAACGTGAAGTGGCCATGGGTCACGAGCTGGCGGGCAGCCCGGCGTGACGGCGCAAAGCCGGCGCGGTAGACTGCGTTATCGGCGCGCTCTTCCAGGAGCTGCAGCAGCACGGTGCCCGACTGGCCATGGCTGCGGCTGGCTTCCTTCATGAGGTTGGCGAACTGGCGTTCCAGCAGGCCGTACAGCCGCTTGACTTTCTGCTTTTCACGCAGCTGGGCGTGGTATTGGCTGGGCTTGTTGCGCATATTGCCCTGGCCGTGCTGGCCAGGAATGGTCGGCCGTTTGACCAGCGCTTTATGGGCCTTGGGGTGGAGGGCATAGCCTTCCCGGCGGCTCATCTTAACGATTGAGTGTGTATCTCGTGCCATGGTTTATACCCTTCGTGCCTTCCGCGGCCGAACGCCGCCGTGCGGGACACCGGTTACATCCTTGATGTTCTCCACCTGAATGTCGAGTGTGCCAAGCGTGCGGATAACCGCATCACGGCCCAGGCCGACGCCTTTGACAAAGACATCAGCTTTGGTGAAGCCATACTGTTGCTTGGCAGCCTGGCCGGCTTTCTCGGTGGCAACCTGTGCGGCGTAAGCGGTACCTTTCTTGGAGCCGCGGAAGCCGCAGGCGCCGGCACTCGATGTCGTGAGGGCTGCACCGTGCGGGTCGGTGAAAGTTACGATGGTGTTATTAAACGTCGCCAAGACGTGCACCTGACCTTGCGGAACGGAGCGCTTGGCTTTCTTCTTCTTGGAAGTTTCTACTGCTTCTGCCATTTCTTAGTTCTCCGGCTTAGGTCTTAGACGGCGCTTTCTTCGCCGTGCCGCCAACCGTGACGCGTTTACCGCGACGGGTGCGGGCATTGGTGCGGGTGCGCTGACCGCGCGACGGCAGATTTGCCTTGTGGCGCAGGCCGCGGTACGCGTTAATGTCCTTCAGCCGCTTGATGTTGCCGGTAATGATGCGCTGCAGCTCGCCTTCAACGGTATACTTGGCGTTGATGACATCCTGGATGCGCGAGATTTCGGCATCGGTCAGGTTCTTGGCCCGGACGGTCGGCTCGACCTTGGCAGCCTCTAGAACATCCAGGCTGGTCTTATGGCCGATCCCGTAGACGTACGTCAGCGCCACGTGGATTTGTTTTTCGTTCGGGATGGTAACACCGGAAATTCGTGCCATATGCTAACCCTGCCGCTGCTTATGCTTCGGCTTAAATTTGTTGATAACGTAGACGCGACCTTTCCGGCGGACAATCTTGTCGTCCGGCGAGATCTTCTTCACGCTTGCACGCACTTTCATGCGGATCATTGCTCCTATACTTAGTGGTCAATGACACACTGCTTATGTTAATAAAGCGTTGGTTCGCCAAGTATGACTCACCGCGTGGTACAACTTCTGCGGGCATCCCGCGCCGCGTACCATCCAGCAACCCCACTTAGCTTAAGCGGCGGCTGATTCTGCCCTTGCTGAGATCGTAAGGAGTCAACTCAACCGTCACGTTGTCGCCCGGCACAATACGGATGAAGTGCTTCCGCATCTTCCCAGCGACGTGCGCTATAATTCGATGGCCGTTTTCGAGTTCGACCCGAAACTGAGTGCCCGGCAGGGTCTCTACCACCGTCCCAGTGAGCTCGATCACTTCCTTATTTGTGGCCATAGATATAACAGGGGAGATTATAGCAGTATTCACAGCGTTTTGTAAAGAGATGCGGCCACTGGCAGCGTGCGCTATAGATCAATCCATGCCATGCGGCATGACCAGCCGCTGTAAAAATCGGCGGCGGCTGAAGCGGTAAGGTATGGTCAGGATATCGGTCCGTTGGCGCGGCACGTGTTCTACCATATGCAACAGCCGGCGGAGCTGCGGTGTGCCATATTTGGTATCATATCTGTCAAACTGCTCAGCGAGTGCGCCGAGCGCTACATCTATGGCTGTGCGATCCTGCCGATAGTGCGCCTGATTCGTATGCAGGTTCAGCCTGTCTATAGTCATCCTGTCGTTGTCGATGAGCCAGCGCGCATGGTGATTTGTCAGTACTCTATCAAGCGGTAGCGAGCCTGCATACCGTGCGACAGGACAGCCAGGGCTGCCGGCCTTGTGCATCTGCTGGCGCAGCGCCCGGCGCGTCTCTTTGCTGACGGCCGCTGATAGCAGGGTAGCACGAGACGCTTGGTCGCGCTCTATCGTGACGGTAAATGGCTGCGGTATGTGCACCTGGAGGTCACGCCCGAGCAGCTCGCTGAATGCGTGGTCCCGGTAATCCTCGCCCCTTGTGCCGAACTGTCCGTATATGCCGTTGCTGGTTAACGCCAGGTCATGCATGATAGTGCTGAACCACGGCGCCCGGAGCGTGTCTGCCCAGTCCCCCAGGCTCATGTGGGCACGTTGCTGCGCGGTTATATGCCCCGCCTCCTCAAAGGCTCCCAGGGCGCTGCTGGCAATCGCCGGGGCGAAGTGAAATGTAAAGTCCAGGTCGCCGAGCCCTGCCTGGAACAGAAATCTATTAAAAGCCGGGTCGGTATCAGCAGAGGCCACATCGTACGTGGCCTCAAACGCTTCGTCCTCTCTGGCGGTACGAACCTCAGCAGCTAGCTCACGGCTAAGCAGTGCCATCCCGGCGGTTGCAGGGTCAACCTCAGGAGGTATGGTCAGGAGGTGTGGGTTGGTTATCCGCCGGATATCTAAGGTGCGAAGATCCTCGAAGAAGCGTTCGCCGACCGCCGTGGCAAACACAAAACCTGCGTCGCGCATGTATGCGCTGCGCGCTGAACTCTTCTCCATAGATTCTATATTATGCCACTTATACTCCACACTGTAAAACTTGCCCCCTACATACCCGCCTCTTGGCCAGCCAATGAATGGTCATTCTATAATGAGAGCCTTTACTGCTGCATACGTATGACAGTAAAATGGCACTGCTTCCTATAATAATGAGAAAGGAACTCTGTTATGGCGACACCGGGGGATGGCGGACGTGAATATAAATGGCCTGGATCAGACGCAACTGCCGAGGATCTTCAGATTGTAGCTGACTATGACCAGAACATGGACGGGGTCGAGCAAGATACCGACGCCGGGTATATTGCCCAAACAGAAGCCGAGGCGCAGCGCGCGCACTACCTCGGTAGGCTTACGACCGATCAGATGTACTCCTCGTTTGACACTTTGTAAACCACCTGCACGGATGGTAATAAATCTTACATAGCGAACCTGCACTATGCGTTACGGTAGAATCGTGAGTTACCGTAGATATTGGCAATATGCACCATGACGACACCTGGCTATCGGGGCGAATTCTATGAGGAAGTTACGTCGGAAGCAGCAAGAGCAGATCAACTGCACCTCAAAAATTACGACGACGAGATCGCACGATTAGGCCAGCTCGTTACAGAGAGAGTCATTGATGATAATAGGGCTGCGCGCCTGGGCCAGAAGGCACTTGAGCGTCTGCAGCTAGAGCAATTACGCTCACAGTATGATAGTCTCTAACTACATAAGATAAGTAAGGGGGCAGTAACCCATGGGAACACCAGGACACTCAGGAGAGTTTTATCCACATGTCAGCTCGGATGCGTCTGACGCTGATCAGCAATTTGTCGAACATTACGACGAAGATATGGAGCAGATTGCCGATCTTGAGGCAGGAGGCCTATATACGCCGCAGGAGGCTGAGGAACAACGGAATCTGGCTCTCGATACATTGCATGATAACCAGCGGGAATCAAACTTCGATACGCTTTGAAGTGCTTCTCCCGCCTTTAGGGGTCAAGGCGGCTAGCAACAAGAAAGAATAACTCCCCGGGCCGCTTTGCCGATATTGCGTACATACTCCGAGTTCTTCTCATACATCACGTAGTTGCACCAGGTACTAGTTAGGCCTTTGCCTTTCGGCGCAGCGGCAAGAGGCTGAAGCGGCGTTTCTTGGGGCTGGCGATGTCTTTGGACTCCATGTCGGCAAAGAAATCCGGCTGGGCATATTGGTCGTAGGTAACCATAAGGGCGCGGGATTCAAGCGCGCGGAGCGTCTGCAGGCTGACCGACACCAGGATGAGAATGCTGGTACCGCTGATGGCGACGCTCACCGGCACGACCATCTGAGCGACAATCGGCAAGAGCGCCAGGACGCCGAGCGAGAAGGCACCAAACAGCGTCAGGCGGTTGACAAGCTTGCTGAGGTAGTGCTCGGTCCGCTGGCCGGAGCGCACGCCCTCAATAAAGCCGCCCTGCTTCTGCAGATTCTCTGCAATATCTTTGGCATTGAAGACCATACTGGTGTAGAAGAAGGTGAAGATAAAGACCAGGAAGAAGTATACGGCCGGGTAAATCAGCGGCGTCAAGTTGCCGCCGGCCAGTGCGCCGTACGACGGCGGCTGGAACCAGCTGGCCAAATGGGTACCCAGGGTCTGCAGGCGCAGGCTGGGGTTGGTCGTGAGCAGCTGGCCGACAAAGCTGGGGATGCTCAAGAACGCCACGGCAAAAATAATCGGGATCACGCCGGCAGTAAGCAGCTTGATGGGCAACACCGTGGTGATGCCGCCGTAGGTCCGGTTCCCTTGTACGCGCTTGGCATAATTGACGGTAACATTGCGCGATGCCTCATTAAGCTTCACGACCGCCCAGGTTACGATCAGAATGGCGATGATTGCCAGCGCGCTGAACAATAGCGACTTCTTGTCCAGGGGTATGGCATGCCCGAAGATTTTGAACCGGTCATTCGTACCCAGGTACGCCGTAGCAACACTGGTGACAGTCTCCGGCAAGCGGCTGACAATACCCACGGCAATGATAAGGGAGATGCCGTTGCCGAGCCCCTGCTCGGTCACTAGTTCACCTAGCCACATCAGCAGCATCGAGCCGCCGCTCAGGGCAGCGATCATCAGCACCCATTGCAGTATAGACGTATGCGCGGTGATATCACCCACACCACCGACGCTCTGCGCCACCTGACGGATCAGGTAAATCGAGCCGATGGACTGCATGATTGCCAGCGGTAACGTAAGGATGCGGGTGTATTGGTTGAGCTTCTTCTGGCCGTACTCCCCTTCTTTCTGCATGGCCTCAAGCTGCGGGATGGCGCGCGTCAGCAGCTGCATGATCACCTGGGCATTGATGTAGGGGCCCAGGCCGGCAATCATGATGGAAAAGTTTGCCAGCGCACCGCCGCTCAGGACGTTAATAAAGCTCAGCAGCTGGGGAGAATTGGAGGAGTTAAAGAGGTTCTCGAGCACTTGCTTGAGTGTTTGCGGATCGCTGATCGGCACCGGCAGATGAGCCAGGATGCGATAGACCAGCAGAATACCCAAGACCGCTACTATGCGTTTGCGCATGTCCGGATGGCTGAGTGAACGCCAGATTACTTTCCAGTTCATCGTGCCGAATATCCTTTCTGTCGGTCAGTGCCCGTGGGCCCGGTACCACGCGATACCGCAGCCCGGACGCCTGTCATACCTACCCTTGTCACTCACTCTATTTAAGCACAGCGGCTGTAAAATCCGAAGTTAAAAACGCGGCGGATACCACGAGGGTATGCCGCCGCGCGCGAGGACCGTAACGCTATTTCTTGGCTTTTGCCGCCTTCTTAGCGGTTACAGGGCGCGCCAGGCGTGGGGTAGCTTCAAAGCTGCCGCCGGCCTTTTCGATCAGCGCAATCGCGCCGGCACTGGCCGCCGGTAGTTTGACCGTCACCTTTTTGGTGAGGTCGCCATGACCGGCCAGAACCTTGATGGTTACATACGGGTTCGCGATGAGGCCCTGCGTGGCGAGCGTCTCGGCATCAACGGTCTTGCCGGCAAACCGTTCCAGTTGGCCGGTGTAGACATTTGTTGCCTTAGGACGGCGGCTGGCAAAGCCGGGCAGCTTGGGTAGATGCTGCATCAGCGGGGTCTGGCCGCCTTCAAAACCGGGACGGCGGCTGGCACCTTGGCGGGCGCCCTGTCCCTTGGTCCCGCGGCCGGCAGTCTTGCCTTTACCGCTGGCAATGCCGCGGCCAAGGCGTTTGCTGGTAGCATGCTTGGTGAGTGAGAGGTTGTTGTACTTCATATCCTTAGGCCTCCTCTACCGCAGCGGCTTTTTCGCGCGGTGCTTTGGCGGCCGGCGTAGCGGTGGTGCGCGTCACCCACTTGTTGGCCGGCACCAGACGCTGCAGCGCCTCAAGGGTAGCATAGGCAGTGTTGGTGCGGTTAGTCGAGCCCAGCGATTTGCTGAGGGCATTATGCACCCCGGCTACTTCAAGGATGGTGCGGACGACGCCGCCGGCGATCAGGCCGGTGCCGGCGCTGGCCGGCTTAATGACCAGATGCGTGCCGCCCAGTTTGACCTCAACGTCGTGCGGCAGTGTACCTTTGTAGAGCGGCACCTCAATCAGACTCTTCTTGGCGATCTCGGTTGCTTTGGTGACGGCTGACGTCACATCGGCACCTTTGGCCATGCCCATGCCGACACGGCCTTTGTGGTCGCCCAGGACGACCAGGGCGCGGAAGCGGAAGCGGCGGCCGCCTTTGACCACGCGTGCGACGCGGTCGATGTGAATGGTGCGCTCGTCAAACTGCTTCTCTTCGGGTGCAGTTTCAGGGCGGCGGCCACGCGGGTCGCGGCGATTTTGGCGATTTTGCTGTGGTGACATCATATTAGAACTCCAGTCCTCCGTTACGCGCAGCCTCGGCTAGTGCCTTGACCCGGCCGTGGTAGAGCTTACTGCCGCGGTCAAAGACCACTTTGGTTACCTTGGCGGCCTTGGCCTTCTTGGCGATCTCGGCTCCGGCCCACACAGCTTTCTCGGTCATCGTGCCGGTGGCCTGCTTGGCGCCGACAGTCGACACGTAGGCGATGGTGCGGGAGGAGCTGTCGTCAATCACCTGGGCGGTGATGTGCGCGTTGCTGACGTGCACGCTCAGGCGCGGACGCTCGGCGGTGCCGCTCACGGTCGCACGGACGCGGCTGTGACGTTGCAGCTGATTGTGTAGTTTGTGGTAAAGGTTATTCATGACTACTTGTCCTTGCCTGACTTGCCGCTCTTGCGCAGGATGCGCTCATCGGCATATTTGATACCTTTGCCCTTATATGGCTCCGGCTTCTTTAACGCGCGGATCTCGGCCGCGACCTGGCCGACCTGCTGCTTGTCGATACCATTAACGGTGATGGTGTTCTGCTCCACTGCGGCGGTAATGCCCTGCGGCAGCGGGAAGATGACATCGTGCGACAGACCCAGGTTGAACTTGAGATTCGCACCTTGGGCGGCAACACGGTAGCCGACGCCGTTAATCTCCAGCTTCTTGGAGAAGCCTTTGCTTACGCCCGTAACCATGTTGTTCAGCAGCGCGCGCATCAAGCCATGCTTGGCCCGCAACGCCGGCTCGTCGTTCGCCCGAGCAACGACCAGTGTACCATCTTGCTGGGTAACGGTGATACCGGGCATGGTGAATTGTTTGAGGGTGCCTTTGCTGCCCGCCACGGTGATTTCGTGGGGGTCGACAGTGATTGTCACACCGCTCGGGATCGCGATCGGCAGTTTTCCTACTCGACTCATATCTTATACTTTCTCCGTACCTTAATATACTTTACAAAGTAACTCGCCGCCGACGCCGGCTTTCTTAGCTTCCTCACCGGTCAGCAAACCTTTGGAGGTCGAGACGATGACGATACCGCGGCCGCGCTTGATGGTCGGGATCTCTTGGGCTGTGACATATTCGCGCCGGCCGGGCTTGCTGAGGCGGACAATCTCGGTAATGCGGCTGTTCTCGTGTTCGCCGTGCAGGGTAAGGGTCAGGACCTTGTCGATGCTTTCACCGCTGACA
This sequence comes from Saccharimonadales bacterium (SeqCode), assembly GCA_035545555.1. Taxonomy (GTDB): domain Bacteria; phylum Patescibacteriota; class Saccharimonadia; order Saccharimonadales; family UBA4665; genus JANWHZ01. The sequence continues at coordinate 8,597 of DASZYD010000016.1, forward strand.
CTCACGCTATCAATAAAGTGCGTGTTGGCCAGCAGGCGCGCGATGCCTTCCTTGATGTTGGAATGTGGCAGACTGACAGTTGTCTTGCGGGCACCGGCGGCGTTGCGGATGCGTGTCAGCATGTCGGCGATAGGGTCGGTTGCGATGACGCTATTCATATTACCAGCTCGCTTTCGTTACGCCCGGGATTTCTCCCTTGGCGGCATGCTCGCGGAAGCTGAGCCTGCTCAAACCGAACTGGCGCATGTACGCATGCGGCCGGCCGGTTTCGGCGTCGCGGTTCTTCCAGCGCGTCGGGCTTGAGTTGCGCGGCAGCTTGGCCAGGCCCTCTTGGTCGCCCAGCGCCTTGAGCTCTGCACGCTTGGCAGCGTACTTCTGGATCATCTTCTGGCGCTTGGCGTCACGTACGATGATAGATTTCTTAGCCATTACTTATTCTCCTTTTCGAACGGCATACCGAACTTTTCGAGTAATGCACGGGAATGTGCCGGGCTATCGCTGCGGATGACAAACACAACCTGCAGGCCATGGGCAACGGTTGTCTCGTCGAACGTCAGTTCCGGAAAAACCGACTGGTCGGTCATGCCGAAGCTGTAGTTACCCTGGCGGTCGAATGCCTTGGCGCTCACCCCGTGGAAGTCACGCAGGCGCGGGATGACGATGCTGATGAGGCGATCCATGAATTCGTACATACGGTCGCCGCGGAGCGTCACCTTCAGGCCGATCTTCTGGCCTTCGCGCAGCTTAAAGCTGGCAATAGACTTGCGCGAAGTGGTCTGGATAGGCTGCTGGCCGGTGATCTTGCGCAGCGTGTTGGTCGCGGCGTCCATTACCTTCTTGTCTTCTTTGGCACGGCCCAGACCGACGTTGACTACGATCTTCTCGAGGCG
>DASZYD010000017.1:0-23314 GCA_035545555.1 Saccharimonadales bacterium (SeqCode)
CAGGCGCATGAGCGGCCAAACGGCGAAGGCGGCGTCGCGCGGCCAGCAGTAGCAGTAGTAATCACGGCCATAATTAAAGATGCTGGAGTCGCCGCTGGCGAGGATAGAGCCGCGCTCATCACAATGCGCCTTGACGATCAGCAGGCTTTTGCGGAGCGCGGTCTGCTGGTCGGCGGGTAGATGATCGAGCTTCCCTCGGGTCGGCTGGAGCCAGGTCTGCCAGTGTGCCTGCACGGCTTTGAGGCGGTCTTCGATCGGGTAATATTTGTAACGGGTATGCACGACCTGGGCATCCATCTGGCTGTCGGCGGCGATCACCCAGTAGTCAACGCCAAAAGCTTCGCGCGCCGGGGCTTCGTGGCGGAACCGGATAACGCTGTCTACGCCCCCATGCTCCACGGCGTTGCCCGACAGCACGCCATCCTCGGCGTCCATGAAGGTACCGGCTTTGCCCTCGATCGCATAATTGCCGACGGCAAACTGGTCGAAATCGCCCCCGCCGACCAGCTTGCCGGCAATCAACAGACAGCAGCGGCCTTTGTAGTCGAGCACGTAATGGTCGTCCGGCACATACATGGCGGTATCGGCCCGCCCGGCGCGGGATATCTGAAATACCTGATGCATAAACAGGCGGATATCCCGCTGACTGTCGGCTTCGTTGGTGATGGTGGCGCGGCGGATCAGCGCATTATAGCTGGTATCGACGAAATCCTGGAAGCGGATGGTAATAGCCAGCGCGTCAGAGTGCATGGTGATGTCGCTGATGAGCGCGTCCTCGGCGAAGGCAACACTGACGTGCCACGAGCCGTCGTCGGTCCAGCGAAAGGCGCCGTCTACCCACACCCCAACTTTGTGCTGGCTGCTGCGGGCGTTGGTAAGGTTATCCAGTCCGACATACGGGTAGTAAAAATCATGCACCAGGCCGCTTTCATCAAGCCCGACGAACAGTTGCCCATTGCTGAGTACAACCGGCCGGCCCATGCTTAGACCTCGACACCCTTTTCCGCCAGCCGGAAGCGAAGGTCGTGATAGGCGTTCATGAAATTCATGTAGGCTTCATAAGGCGAGTCGTAAGGGCTGAAGTAGGCGTGAATGTCGCCGTCGTTGAACCATTTGGTGCACATATAGTAGAAGTGGTCGGAGGTTTGCAGGCGGCGCCAGTCTTCAATGAGCGCCAGATCGCCGGCGTGGAGGATCTTGGCCTGCAACTCGTACAGCGCTGTGATGGCTTGCTGCTGCAGCCGGTTGCCGAGCCAGGCGCTGAGGTCACGTTCGGTGTCGGCCCAGGTCGTGGTATACGGCGTGTCGACGGTGTCGGCCGGTTCGAATGTGTCGCAAGCTTCGCTGACGGTCAAAAACGTATTGCCGGATGTTTTGAGCCATTGCTTGGGCAGGTGTTCCAAAAAGTCGAAGATGCCGGTATCGCCCCACTGGTGCTCGCCGAACGTCTCGTAGTCCATGAAAAGGTTGAAGACATCGGCGTTATGGTCGGCGTTGAGCCAATGGGCGAACTTGTCGGCCGTAAGCGGCCATTCGGCCCAGCCGCGGTCGCCGAAGCGGAAAGCGATATCGTCGCTCAGTTTGTAATTCTTCATGAGGAGCTTAATACGTTCGGTGTAAGCGGGCCGGTACACATAGTTTGCGCTGCGCCAGCCTAAAACCGGGTCCCATCCCTCGGCCAGCACGCCTTTATAGCCGGCCGTATCAGCCCAGTAGGCGACATCGTTGTTAAAGCTCAGCTCGGTATTGCGAAAAACTTGCGGCGTCTGGCCGAAGAGCGTTTGAATTTTCGCGCGATGCATTTGTACTTGTGTTTCGAATTCGTCACGTGAATAGAAAAATGCGAGGCTGTGGTGGTAGGTCTCGGCAACGATCTCGACGCGCCCGGTGCCGATCAGCTCTTTGAACGATTGCAGCGCCGCGGGCGACCACCGTTCCAGCTGCTCCAGCACGGTGCCCGTAATGGACAGGCTCAGCTTGAACTCGGGGTTCTGCTCAATGATCCGCTGCAGCCGGCGGTTCGTCGGCAAGTAGGATTTCTCGGCAACTTTGTGCAAGATCCGTTCGTTGCTGCTGCGGGCGTCATACTGCGCGTGGAAATAGTTATGATCGTTGCCGGTGTCCAGTGCGGTGTAGTGCCGGATGCGATATGGCTGATGGACGTGCAGGTAGAGAACGATCGCCTTGGTCATGCCGGTGCCCCCGCCGGCACGCAGCGATTGTAGAGGCTACAGACTTTGTCGGCCGCTTTGCTCCAGCTGATACTGTCCAGCTCGCGCGCTGCGTTGGTCACCAGCTCATCGCGCAGCGCATCATGCTGCATAACGGCAATGATCTGATTGGCCATTTCGTTGACATCCCAATAATCCACCTTCAGCGCGTGCCTTAGCACCTCACTCACGCCGGATTGCTTGCTGATGAGCGCCGGCGTGCCATAACCGGCTGCTTCAAGCGGCGTGAGGCCGAACGGTTCGGAAATCGAGGGCATCACAAACAAATCACCGATAGCGTAGGCGTCGCGCCACGGCTTGCCGCGCTGGAAATCGGTAAAGATAACGTGCTTGGCAATGCCGAGGTCGGCAGCCAGCTCGATCAACTCGGTGTACTGCTCGCCGCTGCCGACAATCAGAAACATCGTCTTGGGGTGTTTCTCGACGACCAGCTGGGCGGCCCGCAGCAAGTTCGGCAGGCCCTTCTGGATGGTCAGCCGCCCGATGTTGACGACCACACGGTAGCCCTGCGCCCGCAGCGCGGCCAGGTACTGATAGGTGGTGGCCAGCGGCGGATCGGCAGGGATGAGATCGTCGCGCTCGATGCCGTTATGGATCACGTCGATTTTCTCCGGCGGGATACCGTACTCGCGGGCGATGGCCTGCCGCGTCAAGTCGCTGATAGCGATGATGCGGTCGGCCATATGGAATGCTACCCATTCGATATCCCGCACCAACGGGTTACCGCCGCGGCCGCCGGCGCGGTCGGCCTCGATGGAATGGACATGCAACACGAGTGGCCGGCCCAGGATCTCGCGCGCCCGTAAGCCGGCGCGGAAGGTGAGCCAATCGTGAGCATGAATGATGTCATACTCGCGGCGTTTGACCATCCGGGCTACCGCCGCTTCGTACAGCCCCTGTTGGTCAAAGATGTTGTACTCAGCCTCACTCCCATCGCTCAGCACGTATTTGATGCTGTCGTAGGCGATGCCGCTGCGCAGCACGTCCTCTACGTGTTGCGGCGAGGCGGCCGTGAGGCGCATAAAGTCGATGCCATGATTGGCACGGTAAGGGACGATAAACTCAATAGCCACGTCGCGCCGCGCCAGCGCCCGGCACAGTTGATAACACGCCACACCGAGACCACCACTATTATGAGGCGGCAGTTCCCAACCGAGCATAAGTACTTTCATACGGGGTTGTATCCGTCCTTACCCGTTGTTAGCGCATTCCTACTCACACTATACAGACATACACCGGCAAGCACAACCGTAATCGTCACGCCGCTGCGGCTTGCCGCCACTCAGTTATATAGGCCGCGACTTGAAGCCGGTGCGAAAGCCGATGTATGCCGCAGCGAGGTGGATGAGCGGCCACAGCAGCAGTGCCCACACATAGGTTGTCAGATCAAGCCGTACCACCGGCAGGGTGCAGATAATACTGCCGGCGACATAATCGACCTGGTCAAACGGGAACCAGGCATGGCCCGGCGGTGTGCCGCGCTGACGCTTGCAGAAGCTCTCCACCGCATCGCCGCCAAGTGCGCCGAGGCCGAAAAGCGGCCCCAGCAGGAGTGTTGGCAGTGTGGTGTAGTGTGCCGGGCCGGCGAAGTTTGCAACCCAGACGGCATGGTGTACCGTCAGCTGCTGCAGCCACAATGCCGCTGTCGCCACGATAATACCGATGGCCAGACCGCGCCAGGTCTTGTTGGCACCGAACAGCTCTTTGCCGCGGAAGCGGCGGCCACCGTCCAGCGGCGCGTTCCAGCGTTTGCCGAGCAGGCGGGCAAGCGGGATCGGCGCCATGTTGGCCAGGCCGGCCGGCAGGAAGAACCACAACGCCAGCAGGACTTCATTCCCCATGGCCCAGCCGCTTTCGGAGTTTATTTGCTTTCGGGTACAAGGCGCCGCGCAAACTCGACCGCGCCGTCACATACGTGGCGCGGGCAAGCAGCGCCGGCAAGGTAGCAGCCGTGGGTACTGCGGCCACCATGGTGTATGTCCGGCCCCAACCATGCATGCCGTGCGCATCGCTGCTGGCCGCGCCCGGCAGCTGCTGCGCTGTCGCCCAGCGCTTTGCCAGCGCGTTACCGCGCGGCGAGAGCGACCGACCATTATGTATCTCGATAATATCAACGTGCGCCGCCAGGGCTTCCAGCTGGCTGCCGATACCCTTGCGTACCTGCTCAAATGGATGCGGCACATATACCAGCCCATGCTGGGCCTTGATGCGCCGCGCCGCCTCGGCCGCTTCCAGGCCCGCTGGGATGGCTTCCGTCAGATACAAACCGATGAGATCGCCGGTGGTGGTGCTGATCTCCTCGCCCACAATGATCTGTATACCCAGCTCGGCCTGCAGCAGTTGCGCGCCGGTGATGGTGTTGTGGTCGGTCACGGCAATGACATCCAGCCGGCCGGCGGCCAGCATCTGCCGGTAGTCTCCGGCCGACAGCCCGCCGTCGGGCGAGGCAGTAGAGTGCGTATGGAGGTCGATCTTATACATCTTAGGATAGCTGTTGGCTGATGCGTACCAGTCGCTGCACCGCGGTAAAGCCGGCCAATACGGCAATGAGCGCAACCGCGACCGGCAGTTGGTTCAAGATCAGTCCGGCGACCAACACCGCCATGCGCAGCTCAAAGGTGAGCAGCCCATCCTTGAACATGCGGTTGAGTTTGTCGTGCGGGATAGTAGTCTCGCCGGCAGCCACGGCTACTTCGCCCTTTGCCTTGACATAGCTGACGCAGATGGAGGCACCGCACGCAGCTGCCGCCCACGCCGCAGTCGCCGGGTGTGGCCCTACGGCCAATACGTAGGCAGCGCCGGTGTACAGTAGTGTCTCTTTCATCCGGTCGGTGGAGGCATCCAGCAACATACCCCGTACCGAGGCACGCTTTTGCAGCCGTGCCAGCTCACCATCAAGCGTGTCGAATAAGCCAAAAATGATCAGCAGCCCTGCCGCCCACCAGAGGTGTGCCGTGGCGATAAGCAAAGCGATGGGTACATGCATTGCCATGCCGATGAGCGTAATGGTATCGGGATGTATGTGGCCGCCAGAGAGCCGATCCAGCTGCCCGGCGACACGGCGCGCTCCGGTACGCACCGCCTGGCGGAGTTGTTCGATTAGCATCATAGTCACTAAAAATTGTATCATGGGCGTATACATCTAAATCGTGGATGAACGGCGCCCAAGATGAATATGCACTATGCCGGTGATGTCCCGGACTGGGAGCTCACAACTGCTGCCGAGCGTAACGCTTGGCAACAGCTCGCCGCCGGTACCCGCGGTATTGTCACGCCGGCCAACGTCATCAGCCTGGCAGGCTTTGGTCTGGTTCTATGGGGCCTGCTCGTCATGGTGCAGGGGCAGCTTGGCTACGGCACGCTGCTGCTCGCCGTCGGACGGCTCTGCGATATCCTGGATGGCCTCACCGCCGACAAAACCGGTACCAAAAGTCCGCTCGGCAAAGCCGTTGACGCCACGCTGGACAAAATTTCCGCACTGGCGGTGCTTATCATCTTTACTGCCATGGGCATCCTGCCGGTGTGGCTGGCGGTGTTGGCTGGCCTGCAGAATGCCGCCAATATCATCGCCGGTGTGGAAGCGCAGTTGCGCCATGCTGCGCTCCAGCCCAGCCCGGTCGGTAAAGTAGCAGCCACCGCGTTATGGGCGGCGCTCATCGGCTTTGCCCTCACCAAACTGCTCACCACCAGCCGCCTCCACGCGGCGCACGTTATCGCCCTGCCGCTCGCCTACGTCATGGCAGTAGCGGCGATCGGGCTCGGCAGCTGGGCCGCGCTGGGCTACGCCCGTATCCTGCTGCATTTTTTCCGCAATTTGCGCTGGGAGCAGGCAGCGCCGTTGGCCTTCGAACGGTTTGTCGTGATTCGTAATCCCATCAGCACGTCGGCGCACCGTACCGATGAGCGGCTGGCAGAGCTACGCGCCGTGCGGCCGGACGCCGAGATTATCGAACTGCGTACCAGGCCGGGCGGGAGCCGCGCTAATGCCGCGTTGCTGCGCGACCATGCCGCGGCACTCGGCCCGCGCTCGCTGCTATGCATCGCCGCCGGCGACGGCACGGTGAATATGATCATGGCCTTCCTCCTCACCGACCCGGCACTGCCCGATGCCGCACGCCGCACGCCCGTACTACCGCTCTGGAACGGTAATGCGAACGATCTGGCCTACATGCTGAACGGGCCGGTGCGCCCGCGTGTTTTCCGGCGTCTGTTCAAACGCGGGCGGGTCATGGCTATCCGACCGCTTCGCTGCGTTCTCCATCTACCGAACGGTCAGCAGGAAGAGCGCCTGGCTGCCTGCTATGCCAGCTTCGGCGCCTCGGCGTTTGCGGCGCGCGAGTTGGAACGCACCATGCGGCGCAAGACGCCGCTCCGCCAGCCGGCACTCACGCGCTTGGGGCAAGAGACAGTCGCCGTCTACCGTGCCATGCGGCGCGCGCCGACCTTCCGCATTACCGACACGGCCCGTGGCAAGAGCAAAGACCGCGTTATCTTCGAGCGTGTTTTTCTGAACGGCTCACGCTTTGCCAAAGTCTTTGGCGTGCCCTTGCGCCTGACCGATCACAAGTTTCACCGCGCCACTATCGAGCATAAACACCTGGCCGCCATTGTCTTCAATATCGCGCTTGTCGCCACCGGGAATGCCTCGGGGCGAGTCGCCGGCACGCATGACAGCTTTACCGTTCACGACTATGTCTGGGCGCAATTCGACGGCGAGGCCGTCAGGCTTAAACCCGGCACTACCGTAGAGGTCAGCATCGCCGAGCAGCCGTTTTACGCATTGAGCACCAGGCTGAAAAAATGACGCCGGATACCCGTCATCTCAGCCATTCGCAGAACTTCCTCATCAGCCGCAGGCTGGTAGCCGAACTGGTCGGCCGGGCGGGCATCGGCGTACAGGACACGGTAGTGGAGATCGGGCCGGGCAAGGGAATCATTACTGCCGAGCTGGCTGCCAGAGCCGGCAAGGTCATCGCCGTAGAGGCCGACCCGCGGCTAGTGCCGGCCCTGCAGGAACGCTTTACGGACACGCCCACGGTGACGATCATTGCCACTGATTTCCTGCGCTGGCCGTTGCCGGCCGCGCCATACGTCGTGTTTGCCAATATTCCGTTCAACCTGACTGCCGACATTGTACGCAAACTGCTGGACGATGCACATCCGCCGCATGCTGCGTACCTCATCATGCAAGAAGCTGCCGCACGCAAATACCTTGCGCCGTCAGGCGGCCCGGCTACGCAAGCGGCAATGCTGCTATACCCGTTCTTCGAAGTGTCGCTGCAGGCACACATCAGCCGCCGCCAGTTCCGCCCGGTGCCGCGGGTCAATGCCGTGCTGGCCGGTTTCGTGGCCCGCCCGCAGCCCTTGATCGACAGCGCGCAGCGTCAGCGCTACCGTGACTTTGTCGTGTACAGCTTTAACCGGTGGCAGCCGACCCTCGTGCAGGCACTCACCGGCGTCTTTCCGCCCGCCCGGCTCGCGAATCTCGCCACCCGGTGGCACCTTGCCGGCAAGAAGCCCTCCGAAGCCACCCCCGCGCAATGGCTCGCCCTCTTTGCTGCCTTCCGGGAGTTGCCGGTTGCTCTGCAGCGGCCGGTTACCGGCGCCGAGCAGCGCTTGGCCGCCCAACAGTCAGCGCTCCAAAAACGTCACCGCACCAGCGCATGATGCGTTGGCGCCGGCCGCAGCGTTTGATAGTATCGAAGCGTGAGCTATAGGACTGACTATTCGGCAAAAGGTGCGTGGTTGAAGTGAAGATCGCGTCGCCCAAGGACTATTTTCAAAAGTTCGATCCTGCCGTGCAGCGGCAAGCAAGTCATTTGCTCGACACGTTGCTCGCAGGCTTCCCGGGGCTGCAGCTTGTCGTCAAGTACAACTCGCCGTTCTTCCAACTCAAGGGCAACGGCTGGAGCGTATGTGAGCTCATCTATGATAAGCAGGGCTTTAAGATAGGCTTCGTAAATGACGCCGCGCTTGCCTTTTATGATTCGCATCAGCACCTCGAGCTGGAGGGAAGCAAGGACTTTCAGGCCTTGCACTTCGACCCCGCCGACGCGAAGGCAATGAGCTTGGTGCGCCAGCTACTCACCGAAGCCATCCTGATACAGGAAAAACGCCCCGCGTCGTAGCCGTAGTACAATTATGTGTAATGGATCGTGTTAGCACGGTACGGAAGCAAACACTTGGTTTGCTGGTCGGCTACGGGCTGCAGTTTTTGGCTGGCATGCTCCTGAACTTGTTCGTTACCGTTGCAGCCGTGCATCCCGGCACTCAAGCAGGTGAGTTCTTTGGCGGGGCGGCACGCGCACTCGGCTGGGCATTGAGCGGCCAGGGCGGCTGGGAACTTGCCGTCCACGCGTATCTCGCCATTGCACTCGTGCTCGGCACACTTAGCTTGTGCTATAGCAGCGTCCTGATGCGCAGTAGGCGATGGATTATCTGCAGCATCATTGCCGCCTTCTTCACTATGGGTGCATTGTTTAACGGTCTCAGCTTCATTAACTATAACCACGATGTTAATTCCATGGTCATGGCCAGCTGCTGGCTGATATCTGTCGGCGCTATCGTGGTTGCTAGAAGCAGCTCACCTGCCCGGCGCTGAGTGAAGGCGTAGGCGTTGACATTGCTGCCGGGCAAAACAACGCACCACTTTGCTGAAAATCCGCTTACATGGCTCAGGGTCCTCGCTAGCCGGGATGGCAAATTATGGACAACTACACTCAATGGTCTGATCTGCCACCACTGTAGGAGACCTCGGGCCCGCACGAGGCTACTGTTGGATTAGGAGCTATAAAGTTTATACTTAAGTATGCTGCGCCTAATATATAAGGAGGGATAGCATGAAATTTTTATTCTTGTACAAAGGTTCTAATGGCCCGCAGACAGACGAGTACATGCAGGAGTGGATGGATTGGCTCGGGAAAAACAGCCTAATGGCAGTTGGCTCACAGGTTAAAGGCGGCAGGCAGGTTTCGAAAGATGGAGTGTCAGACGACGAGAGCAATGTCGCCGGGTACTCCCAATGTGAAGCGGCTTCACTCGACCAGGCTGTTGCTATCGCCCAAGGTTGTCCCGGCCTCCGATATGGCGATACGGTCAGCGTCTTGGAAGAATGGCGAGTCCAGGGATAGTTAACTCCCAGCGTAACTCTCGCACCTCAAACTAACAGCGATACGTTCGAGTAGGGTATTTGGGTAAGCAATCCACCCCCCTACATTGCATTCTTCTTCCTGGCAGGAGTTTCAGGACGATTATCGTACGTTTTATATCTGTTACTAAAGACGAGAGAGGCCCGTCCTAAGCAGCTAGATGCTTGAGGTGTTTTATGTCGGCCTCATGCTCTTTAACAACGCGCTCAACCACAGCAAGTCGATCACTAATCTCATTGACGGCTGCATGTACCTGGTGAAGTTCTTGACTTATATGAGGCACATCTTTGACATATTCTAGTATTGCCTTTAGCTCATCCGCCAGGACTTCACCCAACACTTGCTGCCGCTCGTCGTCATTTAGGCTCTGCATACCTACCAATTTTAGACGAATCTACATTACGTGACAAAATAAAATACAGGAGGATTGTATGATGGAACTTCTTTGTTATAAGAATGACTACGACCTTATCTGTAAGACGCCTTGAAATTCATGGCAGGGGAGACAGGACTCGAACCTGCAACCAACGGTTTTGGAGACCGCTACTCTACCGATTGAGCTACTCCCCTTGAACTGAGCAACACCGGTATTGTACGAAAAATCGCTGAAAAAGTCACGGCCAAGGAGTGGATAGCGACATTCTGCGCGTCAACTCTTTGAAAGCTGCTGCAGATCTGTTATACAATACAGTGCATGATGAAAGTAGCGCCGACCCAACCTCTCCTGATTATGCTCTACGGCTTCCCGGGTGCCGGCAAGACATATTTTGCGCGCCAATTGTGCGAGCATCTGCAGGCGGCACACGTGCAGGGCGATCGTATCCGTGGCGAATTGTTCGAACAACCTCGCTACGATAAACAGGAGAATGATGCCATCACGCAGCTGATGGATTATATGACCGGTGAGTTCCTGAGTGCCGGCATTAGTGTGGTCTATGACGGCAACGTCCAGCGCGCTTCACAGCGCCTGGCGCTACGCGATTTCGCGCGCCGCGCCCATGCACATCCGCTGCTGATCTGGCTGCAAATGGATCCGGATACGGCCTACATGCGCAGCTCGCGCCGCGACCGCCGCAAGGCTGATGATAAATACGCCGCCAGTTACGACCGCCCGGCGTTCGACCAGCTCATCGGCCACATGCAGAACCCGACACCTGCCGAAGAATACGTGGTGGTGAGCGGCAAGCACTCGTTCAATGCACAGTACAGCGCTGTCTTGCGTCGGCTGCGCGACGTCGGGCTGGTCAGCACCAGCGATTCGGCACCGGCCGTCAAGCCGGGGCTCGTCAACCTCATTCCGCAGCCAAACCCCTACCGTGGCCGTGTCGATAACGCCCGCCGTAATATCACTATTCGTTAACACAAGGTACGCGCCGCATGCCGTACAAAGCGTTCGAGATTGCCGGCATCGGCACCGTCACCATCTACAAGCGACGCGGCAGCCGCAGCATACGCCTGACGGTCGCGCCTGACGGCAGCGTGCGCGTAACGATGCCGTACTGGGCACCATACCAGGCCGGCGCGGCATTCGCTCAGTCACGGACGGCCTGGATCGCCAAGCAACCACGGCCAACGACCGACGTGCTGCCCGACGGCATGCCGGTCGGTAAGGCGCACCACCTGCACTTCCGAGCCGACCCGCTGGCCGAACGCGTCAAAACAAGTGTCCGGAATACAGAAGTTATCGTCAGCCACCACCCATCACTCGCGCCGGACGATGTGGCGGTGCAGGGTGCAGCGCGAACAGCCTGTTACCGGGCACTCCGTAACCAGGCCACGCAACTGCTTGGCCAACGGCTGGCACAATTGGCCGCCTACCACGATGTCTCCTACCGGAGCTTTGCCATCAAACGCATGACCAGCCGCTGGGGAAGCTGCGACCAGTATCACAACATCGTCCTCAACCTCTACCTTGTCCAGCTGCCGTGGGATCTGATCGATTATGTCATCCTGCACGAGCTGAGCCATATTACCGTGCTGCACCATGGCCCGGACTTTTGGCAGCGGCTGGAAGCGCTACTGCCGCACGCCCGGACGTACCGCAAACGGATGCGTACCTATCGGCCGACGCTGCTCATAGCCGAACCGGCGGCGGCTGTGGCATAATGAGACACATGCTTGGCAGACTTGCCAGAAAACCGGCCTCCGCGCCCTCGGCCCGTCTGGAGCACGAGCGCCTGACCAGCCTCATCAACAGCATGGCCGACGGGGTCATTGCGGTCGATAAGCACGCTACGATTGTCCTCTACAACGGTGCGGCGCTCAACGTCCTGGACCGCAACGAACCCATGCAGGGCAAAAGCCTGGGCGAGGTATTGCACCCAGTCGATAAAGATGACAAGCCGGTCGATATTGTCGCTCTGGTTTGTGCCGCCCGCACGCCGACGACCAGCCGCGACTTGCGCCTGCATTACACCGACGGGAGCATTATTAACCTCTATTTGAGCATTGCACCGGTGCGGCTCGGCTATGGTGCCTCGGGCCAGCAGGGCTACGTCGTGCTGCTGCGCGACATCACGCGCGAGAAATCGCTAGAAGAGGAACGTGATGAGTTCATCTCCGTTGCCAGCCACGAGCTGCGCACGCCGATCGCCATTACCGAGGGCAATATCAGCAACGCACAATTTATCGTCGAGAAAAGCGGCGACATGACCAAGGTCAAGCAGGCGCTGGAAGAAGCGCATAATCAAGTGCTATTCCTGGCGGACCTCGTTAACGATTTGTCCACTCTCTCTCGTGCTGAGCGTGGAAAGCTGCCGGTTGATATCGAGCCGATCAACGTGCCCGAGCTGCTCGAAGAGCTGGCGCACAACTATACCGAACAAGCCAAAGGCAAAGGTCTGGCGCTCAGGACCAAAACCGGCGCCACACAGCCGCTCTACTCAAGTAAACTATACGTCCGCGAGGCGCTGCAGAACTTCATCACCAACGCACTCAAATACACCGAGCACGGCAGCGTCACGATTGCCGCCGAGCCAGCCGGCGGCGGCGTCAGGTTCGACATCAGCGATACCGGCATCGGCATCAGCATCGGCGACCAGAAGCGCGTCTTTCAGAAATTCTTCCGCAGCGAGGATTACCGTACACGCAAGACCAACGGCACCGGCCTCGGATTATACGTAACGGCCAAACTGGCAGAACTTCTCAAGGCAAAAATCGAGATGCGGAGCGAGCTGAACAAGGGCTCGACGTTTTCTATCACCGTGCCAAGCCTCTCAGCCCGCGCTGCAAAACAGTAATCACTAACGTTGCGGCGCCAGGAGCGGTGCAGGTGCAGTTTCAGCCACGTGCATCACCGGCACGCTGACATTGCGGCCGCGCCAGAAGACATTGAAGAATTCGTACTGTACCATCGACCGGTTCAGTAGCACGATATCGAGCGCAATGGCAACGGGCATAAGCACCGCCGACCGCAGCAGCCAGCGGCGGTACGTTAAGGCCACGGTGTTCATGTAGGCAAACGTCAGGGCGACGATAATAATAACGCTGACAATGGTAAGCTGCAGCGACAGCCGGCCGAAGATGGCATCGAGTATAAGCGTGCAGGGCAGAAATACCCCGAACAGTTCGACGAGCGTTACCAGCAGCACCAGCTCCATCCGGCGGTGCAGCTGCGGGTAGCGGGTACGAATAGCCGTCGCCAACTGTTCGCGCAGGCGTTTCTGGCTGGTGATGCCGAATGTGTCATTGCTTTGCATGAAGCTGTAACCATCGTGCACGATGCTCTGGCGCGCAAAGTAGCTCTCCGGCACGATAGAACGGCTGACAGCACCAAAGCCGCCGGCGCTGCGGATCAGCTCGCGCTTGGCAATCCAGCAGGTGCTGAGCACGGGCGGGCGATGAAAGAGACGGCGGGGCAGCGCCAGCTCCCAGGCATAGCGCATGGGCTGGAGCAGCGTCGACCAGCCCTCGGTGCCGGCCGGCACGGCATTGCGCGGAATCAAGCTCATCATCGACTTTTGTTTGTGCAGCATGGCACCGACGATATGACGTAAACTCTCCGGTGCAAACCGCACATCCACGCCACAGAACAAAATAAGATCGCCGTTGGCGGCCTCAAAAAGCTGTTCGTATGCCTGGTTTTTGGCCAGCCAACTCTCGGCCGGCTCATGCCCTTGTATGAATACCACGCCGGCATGCGCGAACGAGCGGATGATCTCAGGGGTGTGTTTATTTTGGGAGCAATCGTCGAGTACCAGTATCTCAAGCTTGGGGTAGTCTGATGCCACCAGCGAAGCCAGGCAGGCCTGCAGGTCGTCCGTCTCATTCCGGGCAGGGATGGCCACCGTCAGTGTGGGCAGATCATGGTCGGCGATGCCGGGCCCGGACAATCGTGGCGGACGCGTTTTCACCGCGTGGCGCACGCTCGTTATCGCCAGTACGGCGACGCCTGCCAGATCGATATATGCCAGAACCAACCATAGATGATATGTCGATACGTTCAGCCAGCTGCCGAGTTGCCAGGCCAGCAGCACCACCGACTGTCCGCCGATCACCCCAAGGCTGGTCTGTAGTGTCATCCGGTGCAAATACTGTTCGTTCATCCGCGCCTTGACCAACCGGAGCAGGTTACAGACGCGGTACAGGCTCATCAGCAAGAGCAAGCCGGTCGGTATGCTCGGATGCACGAAGAGCAGGAAGAGGCTGGCCGCGCCTACCAGCACGGCAAGCGGCAAAGCAGCGGCCCGGCGCCAGCGCAACGACGGTACCAGCCATACCATCAATTCCAAGGCAGCCACAGCCCAGAACAGCTTGAACGCCAGCAACATATACCTACCACTATACCATGCCCACGCCAGACAGATAGCGCTGGCGCCGCTTGCCAGCCGTCTTGACCGGAGGCGCCGGACCTGCTACCCTTGACAGTGATGGCCTACAACGAATGTAGGCTGTTTTTATTGTGAGGAGTAGTCCGTGGCCAACTCGTCGCCCAGCACGCCAACATCACACAAACATCGCCAGCTACGGTCGGCACCGCAGACAATGCGTGAGCGCGCCGAGCGGCAAACGGCTCATGAGCAGCGCAAACAGCTCCGCCGCCCATCTACCATATTCGGCCGCGTGTGGCACACCGTTCGTCATACCATCGCCGCTCCGTTCCGCTGGATTGCGCGATGGTCGTTCTGGCGCCTCAAGCCGGTCCGCGTGACCGGCCATGTACTGGCGATCATCGTCGCACCGCCGTACCTGCGTGGCAGCTGGCGCGAGCTCCGACAGGTCGACTGGCCCAACCGCAAGCAGACCCGCCAGCTGACCGGTGCCGTTATTATGTTCGCTGTCGTGTTCGGACTTCTGGTGGCTGCCCTTGATTACGGCTTAGACAGATTATTTAAACAGGTGATTGTAAAGTGAGCACAACAAGATACGACTCTCAAAAACACTGGTATGCCATCCATACCTATAGCGGCTACGAAGAGAAGGTAGCCGAGAGTATCCGCCAGCGCGCCGACTCATTGGATATGAAGGACAAAATCTTCAAGGCGCTCGTACCGAAAGAAAAAATGATCGAGGTCAAGAACGGCAAGCGCCGCATCGTCGAGAAACGCATCTTCCAGGGCTATGTCCTGGTGCAGATGAAGATGAGCGAGGATGCTTGGTACATCGTGCGCAACACGCCGAGTGTGACCGGCTTTGTGGGCTCCGGCACCGAGCCGACGCCGCTCAGCGACGAGGAGATTGAGAAGATCAACAAGCGCATGGGCGTCGAGCAGCCGAAGCATAAGATCGACTTTACGGTTGGCGAGGTCGTCAGCATTACCGACGGACCGTTCAAGGGCTTTGACGGGGCCGTCAACGAGATTGACCCGCAAAAAGGCAAGCTCAAGGTGCTCGTCAACATGTTCGGCCGAGAAACGCCGGTCGAGCTGGATAGCCTCCAAGTCAAGAAGATGTAACTTTTGGCATCCCGTCGGTTATGCAGCAAGAGTTCATCAAGCAAATGGTCTGCCGGGTTTTCGGCGAAGAGGCTCAACCGCTCGACGCCCTGACCGGCGCGCCTGTTCGCGAGCAAGACTCCCTCGCCTATGAAAAGTACCTGGCGCTTAAAGCGCGGGTATATAAGGGCCTCGGCATTGCCGCAGTCGCCGGCGCGACACTTATGGCGGTATTCACAGGCGTGGAAGTTGTCAGCAATTTCAATAGCCTGCCTGATATAGCAGCGAAACTCCCGGACGCCTACGCGGCCATGTACACCGTCACGCGAGGCCTCGCCTCCTTCCTGCAAGCTAATACGCTGTTTTCAGCGATGACAACATACTATCTGGGGGAAGGCGCGGCGACTGCTTTGTCCGCCTCGGATGAGGCTCGCACGGAACTGGCCGTTGAAACATGCAAGCGGGAGCTCGCCTCCGCAGCGCTCCCGCAACCGGCCCAAGAAGCAGCGGCCGAGCAGTTCTTGAGCCAGGGTATGCTCGCGGAACACGCAGCAGCAATAGAGTATCCTGCCGTAGTGTATGAGGAGGGCGATTTTTCGCCATATACGAACGGTTACACGGGCCAATCTATGCTGGCGCAGCAACCATTGCCCAATGCCAGCGATATATAGTATAATCACATCTGTTACGCACTACTTATATGGTAGGAGGGCAGGCAGGGCTTCTACTTGCCGGCTCGAAAAAGGAGAAGACATATGGCGAAAGCCGTCAAAGCACAACTCAAGATGAAAATTCCGGCCGGCCGCGCTAGCGCCGCGCCGCCGGTTGGTAGCACGCTTGGCCAGTACGGCGTGAACATGATGGATTTCATCACCAAGTTCAATGACCAGACCAAAGACCTGCAGGGCGCTACTCTTACGGCGCACATCACGGTATATGAAGACCGCACCATGGACTTCCGTGTGGTAGGCATGCCGACCGATGACCGCATCCGCGCTGAGCTGGGCATCCAGAAAGGCTCCGGTCGCTCGAACAGCGAGAAGATCCCTAAGAAGCTGACCCAGGCGCAGCTGACCAAGATCGCCACCGAAAAAGCGAAAGACATGAACACTGACGATGTCGAGGCTGTCAAGAAGATGGTCGCCGGCACCGCCCGAAGCATGGGCGTGGAAGTAGAGCAATAATCTAACCTGTGGGAGCCCGCGGACGGGCGTTTGCACCACAAAGGAGCAATCATCATGGCAGAAGCCAACGAAACCGAGAACAGGCAGCCGGTCGAGACACTCGAAACCGCTGAACCTGCCAAAGCGCCAGCCGCCGCCAAGGCCGGCAAGCGCAGCGCTAAGGCGCTGAAAGAGGCTGAAGAGAAGCAGGCAAAGGAAGAGCGCAAAGCACATGCCGCCGAGGCAGAAACAGCCGGGGGGGAGCAGCCGAAGCAAGCCGCCCGGCCGACCCGCAGCCGCGTTGCGCGCAGCGGCAAGAAATTCCGCGACGCTGCTGCTAAGATTGAACGGGGCAAGCAGTACGCGCCGGTCGAGGCGCTGGCGCTGGCTATCGCTACCAGCCCGGTCAAGTTCGACGCGACCGTCGAGCTGCATATCAATCTGGCGGTTGACCCGAAAGTCGCCGACCAAAACGTCCGCGACAATCTGGTATTGCCCGCCGGTACCGGCAAGTCCGTCCGTGTGGCCGTCTTTGCTGACGAGAAGGTTGACAATGCCGACGTCAGCGGTGTTGAGGCTATTCTCAAAGCACTCGAAAAGGGCGCCATCGACTTTGATATTCTTATTGCCACTCCGGCCAACATGCCGAAGCTCGGCAGATATGCCCGCCTACTGGGGCCGCGCGGCCTGATGCCCAACCCCAAGAGTGGCACGGTCACGACCGACGTGCAAAAAGCCGTCAACGAGGCCAAAGCCGGCCGCGTGGAATATCGCGTAGACAGCACCGGCATCGTACACTTGGGCATCGGCAAGGTATCGTTCGGCAGGGATAAGCTGCTTGAGAACTTTCAGGCAGTCATTGCCAGCGTCAAAGCCAACAAGCCGGCCAGCGTCAAAGGCGGCTACATCAAGGCCGTGCACATCGCCTCAACCATGGGCCCGGGCATCAGTGTCAGCTTGGCAGATCTGTAAATCATCTAGGGGGTACTATGTCAGAGCAGTTCCGTGACCTTAACAGTGTTGAGGCTGCATACCTCCCTCCAATGACCCACGAGCACCAGGCGGCTGTGGCGGCGCACGATGCAATCGCCTCTGCGACCTCGCTTATCGAGAATCAGTGGGAACTGTATAACAAGCCAACAATCGATACTGACATCGACGGCATCACGTACCATGTCCGGTTGCCGCATTTGCGCGGTGGCAAGCACGGTGCTGTGGCGATTATGGAGTGGCGGGGAACAGACGGCGGAGACGTATCGTGTGTCCTGCGCAAAGCCCACGGCAATACGGGCCTTGTTGATGCACAGCACTACCTCGAGAGTATTCAGGCCGAGCCAAGTATCGCCGAAGTAGTGCCGCAATTGTACGGCATGGTTGGCGAATGGGCTGTCATAGAGCGGCTGCAAGGCCTGGAGCTTGATGAGATTACTGGCGTCCAGGCCTTCGTATGTCGACCAATATGCTGCACAGACGTACTCGCTCATCGCCCGCATGTCCCATGCCAAGGTCTCATTCAACGACGTCAGGTTTACCAACGGGCATAACGTCATGGCTGACCCCGAGACAGGTGCCGTACGGCTGGTAGAGCAAACGGCGCTTGAGCCTGGTGCCTACCGCGAGCCGAATGAGCTTATTGCGGCACAGCTGTTTACGGAGCTAGACGCGCTCATATCACCCACTAGAGATATCGCCCAAGAGGTCACGCCGCGCGACCAGATGCGCCGGCGATATGCCTATAGCCTTATGAAGCAGGCCGTGCAAGATGTCGATCCCAAGGATCTTTATATACGGACACGGCGGGTCAATCCTGACCACCCCGGCTACAGAAACGCGTGGTTCTTCCAGAACTGGCAGCAGCTGACCGATCAGCAGTACCAGTCGATACTTGACAACTTCCGTACCGGCAAGGGTTATTCGCAAGTCAACTATGACGGACGCGGCTTTACTGAAGCGCTCTCGCCCGAGTTGATTGACGCGCTTCACGCCGACGACTTTGATGCCTTCGTCGGCCTCGTTACTGCAGACAGACACAAAATGGACATAACCGACGAGGCCGATCCACGCTATGGGTCTGTCACGTTGCTATCCTCGGAGTCATAGAGCACTTTACAGTGCAACGTCGGCGCGTCATACTGACAGGCGGTAGCATGTAATGGCCGGGGACCGGCGGGGTACAGAAATGGCAAACGAACCAGCCAGCGATGGGTATTATGACGAGGATATGGGCTCGGACGACGAGCTCGACCTGAGCTTCCTGGATGAACAAAGAGGCGATCCCGACGAGTCGGACTAGCCCGCAGATGCCGCTCCGGGTCGGTCTGGTTGTCCCGCATATTTTTATGCAGCGGGCTATGGTAGGTTCTGTTATCTTTTCGCCGGCGGAGTTGGCGCTTAATCTGACGACCGGGCTGCATGAGCTGGGCGCCGACGTGACACTGTTTACGCCCGGGCCGGTCGACGCGCCGGTGCGCACCATCACCGCTGATTTGAGCTATTTCGAGGAGGAACTAGCCGGCCGCGGCGACTCTTACACCGATCTGCTCAAAAAACATCCGTTCACCTTTATAACCTTGGCCCGCCAGGTGCAAGCCGAGCTCATCGCGCGCGCCTACGACATGGCTAATCGCGGCGAACTGGATATTATACACATATATACCAACGAGGAGGAGCTTGCCCTGCCGTTTGCGGCGCTCTGCCGGCGGCCGGTCGTCTTTACCCATCACGATCCGTTCAACTTCTTGGTGAAATACAAGAACGTGCTGCCGAAATACGCGCGGCTCAATTGGATATCGCTCTCATACGCCCAGCGGGCAGGCATGCCGGCTGATACCAACTGGGTCGCGAACATCTACCATGGTCTGCCGGCAGCCGCGCTCCACCCGGCTGCACGCCCGACGGCCGCGTATATCGCATTTCTGGGGAGGATTATCGAACCGAAGGGACTCCACCTGGCAATCGCCGCCGTACGCGCCTACAATGCCAGCACGACGCAACCGCTCAAGCTGAAAATTGCCGGCAAACATTACGCCGGGCACGCCAAAGATACGTACTGGCAGCAACGCATCGCCCCGCAGCTGCATGGCGACGATATCGAGTTCGTCGGCTTTGTCGGCGCAGCCGGCAAACAGGAGTTCCTAGCCAACGCCCGGGCGCTACTGGTGCCATCGCTGTTCGCAGAGCCGTTCGGCATGGTGAGTATCGAGGCACTGGCCTGCGGCACACCAGTGATTGCCTTGGACTCGGGTGCGTTACCGGAAGTTATCAAAGATGCCAAGACCGGATATGTCGTACCGAAGGCATACGACGGTGGCGGCCAGCTTGACGAAGCGGCAACCGCGCAGGCTCTGGCCGCCGCCATCGGCCGGATTGATGCCATCGACCGGCACGCCTGCCGTGCCGACTTCGAAGCCCGCTTCACTGCCGCACGTATGTGCCGCGAGCATCTCACCCTCTACGAACAACTCACACTATTACCAGATCGGCCTTGATGTGCGGGTGTGACTGATACCTCTCCAGTACGAAGTTCTCTTCTGTAAAGTCGTCGATGCTGGCGACGTCGCCAACGATGTTGAGCGTCGGGAACGGGTAGGGCTTGCGGCGCAACTGTTCTTTGGCCGGCTCGATATGATTTTTATAGAGGTGCGAATCGCCGCCAGAGATGACCAGCTCGCGCGCTTCCAGTCCGGTGAGGTGCGCGACCATGTGCAGCAGCAGCGCATACTGTGCAATATTGAATGGCGCGCCCAAAAAGACATCCCACGACCGCTGATAGAGCTGCAAGCGCAGCTTGCCTTTGGTCACGTCGAACTGGAACATGGTGTGGCAGGGTGGCAGGCGCATCTCGCTGAGCTCGCCGGCGTTCCAGGCACTGACGATGATCGCCTTGGAGTTGGGGTTATGCTTGATCTCATCGATGGCCCACTGCAGCTGGTCAAACTCGCTGCCGTCGGGGCGCCGCCAGTGACGCCATTGCACACCGTACACGCGCCCCAGATCGCGCTTGCCGTTCAAAAAGCCGTCCCAATAGTGAATGTTGTGCTCGTGCAGGTAGTCAACCTCTGAGGACCCGGAAACAAACCACAGCAGTTCGTGCAGCAATAGCTTAAACGGCATCTTTTTGGTCGTCAGCAGCGGGAAGCCGTAGCGCATATCAAAGTGCAGCTGCGTACCGAAGATCGTCTTGATGCCGTGGATGCCGCGTGTCTCTTTGCTGTGACCGTCTTTGATGATATCGGCCATGAGTTTGAGGTATTGGTATTCAGGATGCGCCATGTCACCCTCGCTTTCTGTGCGCCAATTGCACGACCGTTACGCCCTGTGCCCGCAGAAAGTCCACTGCGCGGCGGTCCCACCAGTCATCAATATAGTGTACTTCGCTGATGCCGGCGTTCACAATAAGCCGTGCGCACATCATGCACGGTGATAGGGTAACGATCATCGTTGCCCCTTGTAGAGGCAGGCCTCCTTTCGCCGCCTGCGCGATGCACCGCTCCTCAGCGTGCGACACCGTCGGCGGGCTGACCCAGGTGCCGTCGTCGCGCTCCTCTTCCATGGGATCGTCAGTCAGGCTGGCGTTCGGCAGGGAGATGAGTGCGTCGCCGCTGATAATGGCCGCGCCGACTTGCGCGGTCCTCTTGGCCTGAGATGCCTTTTTGCTGCGAAGTGCCGCCTCAAGCGCCTGGCGGTACATCGCTTTTTTGTCGTAGCTGGCCGACCGTACTGCCGCATATTTCTCGTCAAACTTGGCGCTCAATTTCTCGATCTCGGCTGCCTGGTCTTTATATAAATCGGCATTTTCCAGCGGTGTATATTTGAGCTGGCGGTAGTTCCAGACGCTTAGGTCCGGCGCATCAAACGGGATGCAGTGCAGGTGCAGGTGGCCAACGGTGCTCTGCGCCTCGGGCCCGCCGTCACGTAGAATGTACTGCACGCCCTTCAGTCCGTGCACTTTGCGGATCAGCTTTTTAGCGATATACATCATCTTGCGCATCGTTTCCCATTCGCCGGGCGTCAGTTCTTTGGCCGAACGGACATGGCGGCGAGGGATAATCATAAGATTGCCGTCGATATAGGCGAAGAGGGCCACGGTCATCACGACGCCGTTTTCTTCGTAAAAAATATACTTGTCGCGCAAATCGCAGAACACGCACTTGCCGGTGTGCTGCCAGATATCACCGTAGTAGCCGCCGGTACGCGCGTCGCGGTAATAGATCTGTTTCTGTTGTTCCTCGGACGGCAGCGGGGCGCTCATTTTTCCTTCAGCGGGTCTTTGCGCAGCTCCATGAAATCTTTGAAAATATCACCCAGATGGCCGCCAATGGCGCGCTGGACAATTTTGGTCGTGGAGATCTCGGTCGACTGGCGGTCGATGATCTGTACCTCGCCGCCGTAGCCGGTGACCGTCTTATACTCTTTGGAGTCCTGATACTGCTCGGTCCAATCTTCTTTGACAGTAATGTAGACGTCCGGCTTGAGCAGGCCGAGCGACGGCTGGCAGCTGGGCTCGGGTAAGATCGTCACAAAGTCGACCGCGCGCAGGTAGGTCAGCATTTCGGCGCGGATCTTCTCGTCCAGGATGGGCTTGTTGGGGCCTTTCACGCGGCGGATGGCGTCGTTGCTGCTGACACCCACCACCAGGATGTCGCCGTGGCTTTTGGCTTCCTCGAGGTAGCGGCACTGGCCGACGTGCAGGAGATCCCACGAGCCGGCCGTAAAGACCACTTTTTTGCCTTTCTCCGCCAGTTTGTCGTGCAATACCATCAGGTCGCTCTGCGGCACCAGCCGCTTCTTCCATGCCGAAGTCATGCTACCAAACCCTCCACAATCTGTACGTCCAGTGTAACAATCTTTGGTACCAGTTACCATGCCCGGTGTTGTTGTTTTCGTCGGCACCTAGAGGCTACGAGAGTTCTACGCCGATCTTGGCAGCCAACTAATGCACCCACTGGTCCAAGCGTTCGATCTGATGGCCCATGACCAGGCGCTCTTCTTCGTCAATCCCCTGGCGCTTCGCTAGAGCGTCCACGGCATTCAGGATTTGGTCGATCCGGCCATTCGTATCTTCGAACCGCTCATCAATGCGGTCGAACCGCTCTTCCATATACTTGAATAATTTGGTGAACTCATCAGCGCTCATAGGTTGTAGTATGTGCTGCCACAAGTACCGGGTCAACAGGAATTGTCAATAATACGGCGCGCCAGCAGCAGGTCGCGCGTCCGTGTAAAGTGCTCGTTAGCCGGCAGACTTTCGTAGGGATTGTGGCGCAGGAACTTATAGAAATCATAGAGCAGAAAGGCATCGAGCAGCGGTTCGAGCAACCGGCGGGCCGAGGTGTCCAGACGGCCGCCGCCGCGCTTCTGGTAGCCGGAGCGAAGGAAGGCGCGGCGCACTGCCGGCGGCGTCTTGTGTTTGCAATCGACCAGCAGAAAAGCGAGCGTGCGTGCCACGTCTATGACAGGGTTGCCTAACGCTGTTTTTTCAAAGTCAAGCATCCCGCTGATCGCCATGCCGAACTCGCTAGGCGGCGCATCGGTAAACAATATGTTGCTGCGCACAAAGTCCATGTGCAAGGGCTGCCGGCCCGGCAGGCAGGCGGCCGCCCGCAGCACGCCCTGTTGCCGCTGTAACGTCAATAGCGGGATCTGTAACTGCAGCTTCGCTGCTATGGCCGCCGTAACCGGCGCAGCGGCAAAATAGCGGGCCATATGGTCTGTAATCGCCAGATATGTTGCAGCGACGTCGGGGAGCCCATCGCAGGAACAATCCTGCCACGTGCGATGCATCAGCCCCATGGTTTGACCAAGCAGCGAGAGATGCTTGCGCGTGTACGCATCCCAGGCGATCGTGCTGCCGGGCAGATAGGTATACAGGCAGGCATAGCGGGTCTGCCGGGGGCCAC
>DASZYD010000018.1:0-14476 GCA_035545555.1 Saccharimonadales bacterium (SeqCode)
GACGCCGGCCTGCCGACCGAAGAGCGCGTCCGCCTCGCGCTACGGGGTCGTTAGGTAGGCGCACCGCTGTTGGACGGCGCGGCGAAAACGTGACACTATGGTACTACGATGATTGACCGGATTGTGAACATGGGGGCGAGCGGGGATGACCAGCAAGAGGTCGAGCTGGAGAACACGCTGCGGCCGCGGGATTTTGCCAATTACATCGGCCAGGAGCGGCTCAAGAAGAATCTGCAGCTGGCGATTGCCGCCGCCAAAAAACGCGGCGAGCCGATTGACCACATTTTGCTTTACGGCCCGCCGGGTCTTGGCAAAACCACTATGGCGAGCGTGATTGCCAACGAAATGGGCGCTACCATCCGCATTACCAGCGGCCCGGCAGTGGAGCGGGCAGGCGACCTGGCGAGTTTGCTGACCAACCTGCAGGACGGCGACATGCTGTTTATTGACGAGATCCACCGGCTGCCGCGGACCGTGGAAGAAGTGCTGTACTCGGCCATGGAAGACTTCAAGCTGGACATCATGCTGGGCAAAGGGCCGAGTGCGCGTTCGTTACGGCTGGATTTGCCGAAGTTTACGATTATCGGCGCAACGACGCGGACGGGTGCGCTGGCGGCACCCCTGCGCGACCGCTTTGGGCTGATTCATCGCCTGGAGTTTTACACGCCCGAGGAGATTGAGCGGATCATCCGTCGCGCGGCTGCTATTTTGGGCGTGAGTATCGCCCCGGCTGCCGCCGCGCTGCTGGCCGAGCGTGCCCGGCTGACGCCGCGTATTGCCAACCGCTTGCTCAAGCGCGTACGTGACTACGCCGATGTCAACGGCGACGGGATCATCGATACGCGGTTGGCCGACGCCGCGCTCCGGCTGCTCGAAGTGGACGAGCTGGGCCTTGACCCGGCCGATCGCATGCTGCTGGAGAAAATTATTGAGCACTACGATGGCGGCCCGGTAGGCATCGAAACCCTGGCCGCCTTGACCGCCGAGGAGCGGGGTACCTTGGAAGATTTTATCGAACCGTACCTGATGCAGATCGGCCTGCTGGAGCGCACGCCGCGCGGCCGCCGGGCAACGCCGAAGGCCTACCGCCACCTTGGCAGACAGGCACCCGGTCACGACAATGCCCAGGCAACACTGATATAATAAGCGCAACATGGACACCATCACCCCTTCGCAGCCCGCCGGCCCCGTCAAGATCGGCCGCATCCATAACCCGCTCGAGGTCATGCAGCCGGGTGAGAAGCTTATCTGCGAGATCAAGCGGCATCCCATCGGCCTCATCCTCGGCCCCTATCTCGTCGCTGCTTTTCTCACGGTGTTAGCGGTGCTGGCAATCGTGCTGGCACCAATGTACCGCGCTGACGTATCCGACCAGACGCTCATGGGCATTATGCTTGGGGCGGGCCTGGTGATCGTCGCCATGCTGCTGTATGTCTACGTGGCGACAATGATTTATACCGCCAACCGCTGGATCATCACCAGCGACAGTCTGACGCAGATTCTGCAAACCGGCCTGTTCGACAGCGAAATGAGCCAGCTTTCGCTTGAGGACCTGGAAGACGTCACAGTCAACAAGAATGGTCTGCTGCAGACCCTCTTCAATTACGGTACGTTGCACTGCGAAACCGCTGGTGAGCGCAGCAAGTTCGTGTTTATCTACTGCCCGAGCCCGGATCAATATGCGCGCGATATCCTGGCTGCCCGCGAGGCTTTCCGCGATAGTAAGCCCGACCGCCCGTAGCGCTGTTACTTATTCCTGGAACGGATTGTTGCGCGCTTCATCGAACAGCGTGCGCACGGTGACGCTGTTGTCCTGCAGGTCCTGCAACTGCTGAGCGGCCGCGGCATTGATATGCGGTGCTGCCGAGGCCTTGACTTGCGCGGTCACGGCGGCGTCGGTCGGCTGTGCACGGGCGAGCGTCACCACTCGGTACGCCAGAAAGCCGTACACCCCTGCCACTAGCAAGAGGAAGAGGGGCACCGCGTAGCGCTTGAGCTGCCGGCCGGCAGCAGCGAGGAGTTCGGGCACGGCTTTGAGGTCTAACGAGGTATTGTTCATGGCTTGATGTACTCATCTAAGATTAACGTAAACGACACGGTGGTGCGGTCTTTCTGGTTGGGCTGGAGGGTGACGCTCTTCACAAGCGCGGTACGGCGGTTGTGCTCCAGCGCATTCAGAAATCTGACGAAGCTGGTGTACGGTACAGGGTTATTCGTGTCGGACGCCACGGTGATTTCCAGGTTGTAGACACCCGCAATGCCGCTGACCGGGGTGAGTTGCGAAAGCTGCGCCTTGCCGGCAGTCGTCCCCGTCCCGCCCAACACCGAAGTAGGGAAGGTGATGGAGCCAAGCGTAATGGCATTATCCTTGGCAATATTGACGATCTCGCGTACGGCTTGGGCCTGGTCTTTATCCTCGGGTACGACGCTCTTGGCGACATTGGCCAGGTCCTGATACTTCTTGATATCTTCTTTGGCACGCGCCAACTGGTCCTCCTGTTGCAACAGCACTGCTTTTTTGGTGCGGTCTGCCACCAGTTGGTCCGAGGCGTGCTGTAGTAACACATCAGCGCCGTATGCGCCGCCGACAAGGCCAAGTACCAACAGGCTCACCAAGGCGACGAGTACGAAGTAGAGCCGCTTGCTGTTCATTGCGTACCGCCTTGGTCGTTCATGAGCAGGAAGGGGTTATTGGTGGTAAACAGGGCATTGATGGTAGCGGTGCAGGGGTAACGGGCATCACCCGATGAGGAGCTTGTGCCGCTGCTGCAGACAATGTTCACGAGATCGGCATGGCTGAAAATCTTATTGTTGGGGTCGGACAGGTTGACCTGCAGCTGGGTGGCGGCGGTATAGTCGGTGGTAAGAGCGGTGATAGTAACCGTATTCTGTGCCTGATTGATGGTCAGGTCCGACAGAACGGTGTTCGGCGGCGTGACGGTGGCGAGCTGCTGCAGTAACTTGGAGAACAGCACTTCTTTGGACAGAACCTGCACGGCCAGCTTCAGGCTGTTGCTGATGTCCTGCACCTGCTGCTGGGTGGCATCGAGTTTCTGCGCCTGCAGCGATGCCTCGGTATGGGTGATATCTTGCTGCAGCGGCTGCCGGCTTTGGTGTATATATACCAGCCCGGCGGTGCTGATGACGACCACGCCGACCAGCCCGAACGCACAGCCTATTACCCAACGCACCAGCCCTACATTGCGGTGGGCATAGTGATACGACGCCTTCACATCCGGCGGCAGCAGGTTGATCATGCAAAGATCTCCTTGGGGTTGGCCAGGCTCAGGCCGGCGACCGTGGCATACATCAGCGAGTCGGCCTTGTTAGGTGTCTGCAGGCCGTCGTACTGCAGATATTGCCAGGGGTCGTGGACGCGCACCGGCAGGCGCAGGGCATTGGTGAGGTACTCGCTCATTCCCGGCATGTTGGCGCCGCCGCCGAGCATGATGACCTGGCCGATGGGCGCTTCGGTCTCGTAGTGTTCGTCGTGGTAGCGGATCATGCGCCGGATCTCTTTGACGAGCTGCTGCAGGGTCGGCTCCAGGGCTTTCACGATCTCCGCCTGGCGTTTGCTGACGCTTAAGCCGTACTTGGTCTTGATGACGCCCGCTTCCGCTAGCGTGACGCCCAGGCTGTCTTTGATATTGTTGGTGAATACCAGCCCACCCGCCGGTACGGTACCCGTCACAAGGGTCGTACGGTTAAAGATGCTGATATCTGCCGTCAGCGAGCCGAAGTCGATAATGACGCTGGTGACATCGCCGAATCGGTCACGGCCGAAGAGGCGGGAATCGGCCGCCATGGTCGTTTCGACCAGCATGACTTCCAGGCCGACCATGCGGGCCAGCGTCAGGTATGAGTCGACGATTTCTTTCGGTACGGCGACGGCCAGCAGATCATTCGTCTCTTTATCCTCATGGGTAATCATGTAATCTAGGTAGAGACCATCGAGCGGCACCGGGATGTATTGCTCGGCTTCCAGCCGCACGGCTTCGCGCAAATCCTTGGTAGACAGTTTCGGCAGCTGCATCGAGCGGGAGAACGAGCGGTAGGACGGGATTGCTACCGCCACCCGGCGGGTGGTAATGTCGCCGATCAGGTTACGCTGAAAGAGTTTGAGTAAGGCATCGGCGATCAGCTCCGGCTTGACGATGACACCGTTGTCCAGTGCTGCCGAGTCAAAATCGGCGATGCCGTAGCCGATAATCGTCGGCATCCGTCCGGTGCCGGCCGGCGTATCCACTTGCATGACTTTCAATGAGCCATGGCCGACGTCCAAACCGAACAGCGGCCTTGTACGCAACAGGTTGGGAGTGTGTATAGTGCCCATCCAAACTAACCTTTAGCACTAAGTATACATGCTGCGCCGGTAATAGGGAACGGCGTACACATTACCCGTTCGGCTGTTGATAACTGGTGATGGTCCACGTCTGAGTGCCTGACGACAGGGTAGTACCGAAGATGACCGTACCCGCACCGCTCATGTTGATGACCTGCCCGGCTATGGCACCGACGTGTCCGCTGCCGCCCAATGCCAAAGTACCCCAATACGACTGGAAGACCATGCCCGGTAGGTTCACGGCGCCGCCGATATTGACGGTCGTCTGGCTCTGCGAGTTGTATAGGTCGTTACCGCTGAGCGAGGTGCAGGCGCTGCCGCATGACGCCGAACTCTTAAAACTGATGAGCTTGATGCCGGTGCCTGAACTGTTGGCAATCATGCTGGCCGAGCCGTTGACGGTGATGGTGCCGTCGACGACGATGACCGGCTGCGTCGTGCCGACGCTGTCAGCTACCCGGATGGTCGCAGCGCCGCCAATGGTGAGGTTGCCGGTAATATACACGTTGCCGGTAATGGTGAGGTTGCAGCTGCTGGTCATATTGACGTTGCCGGTCAACTCCAGGTTTGCCGGCCAGGTGCGGGTAAAACCGTTAGGGTTCTGCCACTGGCTGCAGTCGTAGTTGATGTTATTGCCGGCTGCGGTGGTGGTAACGGCCGCGATCTGGCTGGCGCGGTCATAGGTCGGCGGCGCCACAACCGGCGCCACGCAACCGGCCACGAGCCCCTGGCCGGTACTGCCGCCGGTGATGTTATTGTTCGGCCCGGTGCTGGTTTGGTTGGTAGCACAGACAGTACCGTAAATATGCGTGCTATAGGCCATGGTGATTGGGTTGCCGCTGGTACAGACCTGCGGGTAGGTTGGGCCGGGATTGGCGCCGGTAGGGCACATCTCATCCGCCACATTGACGCTCAGCGGTTGCTGATTGGTGCCAATGGCCGCCGCCCCACTCAGGTTAATACTGCCGTTCACATACACCGGTCCGTTGGTGATAGTGGCGCTGCCGGTCAGGATCAGCCCGCCCGGCCCGGTCACGACAGAGCTGCCGTTCGATTGCGTGCCGACCACCGTTACCTTAATCGTCTTGGTCGATACAACGGTGCTGCTGCCATACCGGTAGGTCCTGCCGACTGAGGTAATCGTTTTGGCGTTGCTGCTGGGTATGTTTGCCACGGTCGTCGTAAAGGTGCCGGTTCCCTGCGTGCTGTTATTGAAGAATTGTTGTGCCGTGCCATAGCCGGTGAATGTGCTGTCCTGGTTGAGTTGGTGCACCGACTGCTCGATACCTGCCTCTGCCACATACAACGCGTCGTTGGCGTAGTAGTCGTCGCTTGAGAGGCGGAATTGGCTAGAGGCGGAGCTCATCAATGCCAGCCCGATCACCCCGAAGATCACTGAAATCGCGAGCACCGTTACCAGCAGATAGCCGTCTTGACTACCCCCTGCTGCTTTGTCGTTAGAGCGGTATCTATGAATCATTGCGGAATACCATCTGTTCTGAATATGAGGCACTAATACTCTCACCGTACTTGGTGGTGCCGAGCGTCACACTAACGATTATAGACCGTGCATTGGTGGGCGTGACGGATTGGTTGGAGGCGTCACGGTAGCTAACTGAAAAAGCAGTGACATTGTCCAGAACGTCGCGGTCGGCCGGGCAGGAGCTGCTGGCATCGGCTGCCGGGCAGGTCGTCTTGGCCGCATTGCCGGTCATGGTAGAGGCCAGGGTACGCCGGTAAAGGGTGCCGTTCTGCACAAAGTAGATGTGATTATCTTTGGCGGTGATGTAGCGGTTCGGATCCTGGAACAGGATATTACCGCTGCTGTCCTGTGCCTGCGACGCCAGAATGAGCACCGAGCTGCTTGACGCCCAGCTGTATTGATTGTTTGGGTCGGGCGCATAGGTGTCCGGCCAGCGGTTGTTGGCATCGGCATTGGCCGACAGACGGATATCTTTGGTGACCGAGTCCAGCCCCAGTTCGGCCTGTTGGAGTAACTGCTGCTTGGCCGTGGCAATAGTGCTGTTACGCAGCTGGGTCACTACGAATCCCATGATGACGCCGGTTAGCAGCACCGCCACGATCATGCCTACGAGTAGCTCCAGCAGGGTAAAACCCTGTTGCCGGTTGGCAGTGTGGTTCGGTGACGTATTCATTGCGAGATACCTATGACCCCGATCGTCGAACTGAGCTCAACCTGCCGCGTCTGGCCATGGTCGTTATAGCTGACGGTTACATCAACGCGTTTGATACCACTCACCGGCTCGCTGATCGCCACGTTGCCGCTGCCCGCCGGCAGGCTGCTTGGGACGGTGAAAGAAATGTTGCTCCCGGCCGTCAGCTGGCTGTAGTTGTTATTGCGTAAGGACTCCACTTCTTGCTGCGCTGCCCTTGTGGCCACCTCCAGATATGAGGCTTTGCTCTGGATGAGCTGGATGCCGCTAAATAATTCGGTGATGGCAGCGGAAACGAACGCGAATGCCACGATCGTGAGCACCAGCTCCACTAGTGTGAACCCTTGCTGCTTGTCTGTATGCGCCGACATGCTAATGGTTATTGTAGCAATACATCTGCCAAAATGAAAAACTGGGGTCGAAACCCCAGTTTTTTGTTTATACAACACTAGACCTAGGTGTTGCTCTGCTTGGTGAATGTGCCACCGCTCTCTAAATCAGCAGTCAGCGTAAACCCGGTGCAGAGGTTGGTGCCCGTGTTGTCACAGCCTGAAGGCGTTACGGCGTAACCGTAAGCTGTGGCAGTGGCTGTTCCTACGATGCCGGTATTGTCGCCAGTAGGTGCCGCCGCCTTCGGGTCGAGGAGCGCGCTTACATCAAGACCCTTGAGGTTAGCTTGGACCCATGTCTTGCTCTGCAGATTCGCGAGCGATGGGTAATAGGCGTTCTCGGCATAGTACGCTTCAACTTGCGTATCGACTGCCTCTATGTCTGTTTGGCGCTTGGAATCGCGGGCCTTGGCCTGGATGCCTGTGAACGTGACAATCACCAATGTGGCCAAAATGCCGATGATGATGATCACAATGAGAAGTTCCACCAGTGTGAAACCTTTTTGTTTCTTCAGTGAGACCATACGAGCCCACCCTCCTATGTAACCATTACTTAGTTTTAATGAAGTAGCCTACCGATGTGCTTGTGTATAGACACCGATAACTAGCTTGAATTATAACCATAAGCCGCTTACAGTCAAGCGCCGCGCCGTGGGCTTGGGGAAAACTCTCAGCCACGCTTCAGCCTAGGCATTAGCGCTGACATGCGTGCTGAGCGACGCGATTGGGCCCATCACGCTGATGGCGATCAGACCGATGATGCCGCCGAGCACGATGATGAGCACCGGCTCGATGATCGACCCGAGCGAATCGATCAACGTGTCGACATCTTCCTCATAGAAATCAGCAATCTTTACCAATATCTTATCGATCTGGCCGGTTTCCTCGCCGACGGCAAGCATTTGGTAGACGATAGGTGGGAAGATCTTGCTCTTGGACAGCGGTTCGCTCAGCGGCTTGCCGTTCTTTACTTCTTCCGCCGCCGCGGCCAGCTCGGCCTCGATCACCTTGTTGCCCAAAGCACCGCCGGTTACCTCCAGTGCGTCCAGCACGGTCACGCCGGCCGAGGTAAGCGCCGAGAAGGTGCGGGCAAAGCGGGCGATGGCTACTTTCGTGATAACAGTTTTGATGATCGGCGTGCGTAACAGCAATGCATGGTAGTTGTACTTACCCCTTGGCGTGTGGATGTAGCGCAGCAGTGCCCAGACAATGGCGCCGATAATGATAATGACGAATAGCGCATTCGGAATCGGCACGGCACGAAGCCCGATGGCGCTCATGATGCTGTGGCCGGTAAAGAAGTTGCTGATGCCAAGCAGCGCCCGGGTGTAGATGGGCAGGCTGGCGCCGCCGCCGCTGAGCGAGGTGAGGATTTTGCCGATTTGCGGCACGATGAAGATCATCAGGCCGAAGAAAGCGATGATGGTGACGCACAGAATAACCACCGGGTACGTCATGGCGCCTTTCACTTTTTTGCGGATAGTGGCATCTTTTTCAGATTGCGATGCCAGGCGTTTCAGAATCTCATCCAAAATGCCACCTGCTTCGCCGGCTTTGACCATGTTGACGTAGACATCAGAGAACACGTCCGGATGCTTGCCGAATGCGGCGCCAAGTGCCATGCCACCCTCGATATCTTTGGCCACGCCGCCGATCACTGTTTTGAAGTATTTGTTGTCGGTTTGCTCCTGCAGGGTGGCGAGTGAACGGGGCAGCGGCACGCCGGCTGAGACGAGCGTGGACAGCTGGCGGGTAAACATCACCAGGTCGCGCAGGCCGACCTTGGGTTTAAACAGCGCGCTAAGACCGCCCTGCTTACTGCTCCCTGCCGCCTCTTCTTTGATAGTAAGCGGCCGGAAGCCTTGCCGTTCCAGCGCGGCCATCAGTGCCTCGCGGTCCGGCGCCTCATAGGTGCCGTGAGTTGTTTTGCCTTCGCGGGTGACGGCTTTGTAGCTGAAGCGCATAGTGTTAGTTTACTCCTCGGTTGTGACGCGCAATATTTCTTGTACCGTTGTCTCACCGCGCAGGGCTTTGACCAAGCCGTCGATCTGCATGGTGAGCATGCCTTCGGCTATGGCGGCGACCTGCAGTTGTTCGCTGGTGCTGTTACTGACGATCAGCTTCTGGATGGCTTCGGAGTTGCGCAGTACTTCATAAATGCCGATGCGGCCTTTGTAGCCGGTGTGGCCGCAGTTGGCACAGCCGTCGTCGTGCGCTTTCCACAGGCGCTTGATGGTGCTGGATGTGGTGCTTGGCTGGGCAGACTCAGTGTCTTTGGTGCTCTTGGCAGCACGCGTGCTGACACCAATGCCGCCGGCCAGAGCTTGATTCTCCAGCTGGTTCAGCCGCTGGAAAGCACCGGCGCCGTCCAGCTTGAACGTCTTGGCCAGCTGTTTTAGCTCGGCCGCATCCGGCGCATACGGTTCCTTGCACTCGCTGCACAGCCGGCGCACCAGGCGCTGGCCGATTACGGCGCGTACCGTGCTGGCGATCAGGAAGGACTCGACACCCATTTCCAGGAGGCGAGGCAAACAGGTGGCAGCGTTGTTGGTGTGCAGGGTAGAGAACACGAGGTGGCCGGTCAGGGCGGCTTGTACGGCCAGGTCGGCGGTTTCGCGGTCGCGGATCTCGCCCACCATAATGATGTTGGGGTCCTGGCGCAGCAAAGCGCGCAGGCCGTTCGAAAACGTCATGCCGGCGATAGGATTGACCTGGGTCTGGTTGACGCCCGGGATGCGATACTCCACCGGGTCTTCCACGGTCGATATATTGACATTGGGGGTGTTGAGCATGCTGAGTACACTGAAGAGCGTGGTAGACTTGCCGGAGCCGGTCGGTCCGGTGACCAGGATCATGCCGTGCGGCTGTACAATGGCATGCTGCATGGTCTCCATGGCGTCACCCCAGAAGCCGAGCCCGCTGAAGTCCGCCGCTTTGCTGGATTCGTTCAAGATACGCATGACTACTTTTTCGCCGTCGACAATCGGCAGCGTCGAGACGCGCAAGGCATAGAGGCCCCCGCCGACCTGCACCTTAAAACGGCCGTCCTGCGGCGCGCGGTGTTCGTCGATCTTCAGGTTTGAAAGGATCTTGATGCGCGAAACGAGCGCGCCGAGCATTTTACGCGGCAACTTGTTGGCTTCGCGCAAAATGCCGTCGATGCGGTAGCGCACCAGCACGAAATCTTCGCGCGGTTCAATATGAATGTCGCTGGCATTGGCGTTGATGGCGTACTCGATCAGCAGGTTAACGGTCTGGGCGATCGGCGAATCTTCGGCCAAATCCTCTTCGCTGGTTTCTTCTGCTTCGGCCGCCTCGGCTTCATCTTCGCTCGATATCACCTTGGTCAGCTCGGTGCCGATAGCGCCGCCCTCGCGGTACGAATCCAGCGCTGCCTGCAGCTGGCTGGTCGTGGTGATATATACGCGGATATTGTTGCCCAGCTGCTTCTGCAGGAAGTTCAGCGCCTGAACATCATCAGGATCCTCCATGGCGACGAGCTTCGTACCATTCTCGTCGGCATCGAACACGACCGCGTGGTACTGCCGCGCTACGCGCTCCGGCAGCTGCTTGAGCATCTCTTTCTTGATATTTTTGGGGTCGAGCTCGATCAGCGGTACTTCAATCTCTTCGGCGTAGAGCTTGGTCAGATCTTTCTCGCTGATGAGATTATTTTTGATTGCCAGGTCTTGCAACGGCTTCTTGTCCTTGGCCTGTGCCTGTTTGAGGTTTGCCAACTGCTCGTCGGTAATCTTGCCGGCTTTTTTGAGGAGCTGCTCGGTCAGGACATCGGCTATGCGCATACGGCGCCTCCGCTGGATTCATCGGTGGCGGCCAGTTGCAATAATACCCACATACGCATCACGCCCATCCTTTTCTAACGGTTATTCTACCAGCACTTTCCCAAAACCAGAAGCGCGTTCGGATGCCCGCGAAGCCTAACTGCTACAATAAGCGCGTTGTGCTATACTGCGCTCAAAAGGGCATGCCATGATGAATAAGTCACCGAAACCAATCGCCATCCCGAAAGAGAAGTACATCCAGCTTGCTCAAGAAATCCAGAAAATTGTGGCGGGTGAGCAAGCTGCGCCGCATGCTAAATAGTTTCGTCATTGACCACGGCACTAAGCAATCGTTTGCGGGCAAGACCCTGCTGCTGGATATGAATGCGCTGCTTGACGCGTTTCGTTTGCCGGCTGAGTTTTATGATCTGGTGAATGAACTGGCAGAGCTAGGCTGCGACCTAGTCACCACCAGATCCATCGCAATAGAGTTCTTGGGCGGGACAACTGACGCGGCAGCCCTAACCAAGAAACAAGAGTTCCTTGAAGTCACATTCAGCAAATCGCTTTCCTATGTTTACCTGCCTCTTGAACATACGATGCCGACCACCGATGAGTTCCTGTTATTCAGTCGAAACGCCAATAAGTTTTCGCTGGCCGATTTCGAGCTGTATTGCACACTCAAGAAATACCGGCAGCACATCGCACTTATTACGCGCAATCATAAAGATTTCTCGACAAAGATCATGGACCGTCTGAGTTTCATCACACTGCTGGGTGCTGCCGAGATCCATACCTACGGTGTGTATGCCTATCGTACACAGTCGTAACCGTTGGCCGAGCGCCTGTCAGTTGGTATACTGGAATTAAGGACTTGGTGGGAGGCGACTAACAACGGGGAGAGGAAGTAGTATCTATGGCAACGGACAAGCAAGCAGCGGATAAGGCAGCAGGCGGTGCGCCGGCAGCGGCCGGTAGTGCCCAGAGCGAAGGCAAGACCAAAGCGTTGAGCCTGGCGCTGGAGACGATCGAGAAGCAGTTCGGCAAAGGCTCGATCATGAAATTGGGCGAGCAAACGCATATGCAGGTGGAAACCGTATCCTCCGGCAGCATCTCGCTCGATTTGGCACTGGGCGGCGGCCTGCCGCGTGGCCGCGTGATCGAGGTCTATGGCCCGGAATCGTCCGGCAAAACGACACTGACGCTGCATGCCATTGCCGAGGTGCAGCGCGCCGGCGGGACAGCGGCGTTCATTGACGCTGAGCACGCGCTCGATCCGGCCTATGCCAAGCGGATCGGCGTGGACATCAACAACCTGCTGCTCAGCCAGCCGGACAACGGCGAGCAGGCACTGGAAATCGTGGAGACGCTGGTGCGCTCCAACGCCGTCGACCTGGTAGTCGTCGACTCGGTCGCGGCGCTGGTGCCACGCGCCGAGATCGAAGGCGAAATGGGTGATGCGCTCCCCGGCCTGCAAGCCCGCTTGATGAGCCAGGCGCTGCGCAAGCTCACGGCAGTTATTTCCCGGTCCAAGAGCACGGTCATTTTCATCAACCAGATCCGTATGAAGATCGGCGTGATGTTCGGCAACCCCGAGACGACCACCGGCGGCAACGCACTGAAGTTCTACGCCTCAGTCCGTATGGATATCCGCCGCATCGGCCAGATCAAA
Organism: Saccharimonadales bacterium (SeqCode); assembly: GCA_035545555.1. Lineage (GTDB taxonomy): Bacteria > Patescibacteriota > Saccharimonadia > Saccharimonadales > UBA4665 > JANWHZ01. Next base: position 12,360 of record DASZYD010000018.1, read on the forward strand.
CAGGGAGAGGACGTCATCGGCAACCGCACGCGCGTCAAGGTCGTCAAGAACAAGATTGCGCCGCCGTTCCGCGAGGCCGAGTTCGACATCATGTATAACGAAGGCATTTCGCGGTCCGGCGACATCCTCGACCAAGCCACGGCTAAGAATATCGTTGAGAAGTCCGGCGCCTGGTTTGCCTATAACGGCGAGAAAATCGGGCAGGGCCGCGAAGCCGCCAAGAAGTACCTGCAGGACAACCCCAAAGTCATGGACGAGCTTGCCAAAAAGGTGATGGCTTCGACCAGCGACCTGGCCGAAACAGGGAAGTAATACCATGGCCGACCATCCGGTGCTGAAGCCCCGACCGACCTTGGCAGACATCCAGAATTATATCGGTCAGGCCAATACATACAGGGCTCACCGGACTGATCTGCTGTATTGCATGCTCCTGCTCTGCGAGGAGACGGGCGAACTGGCCAAAGCCGTCCGCAAGCACATCGGCGGCAAGATGGACGTAGCCAAACCGGAAGCCGGCGGCGCTGAGGAAGAGGCGGCCGATGTGTTCTGGCTCTTAGTCGCCGTCTGCAACGCGCTGGGTATAGATCTGGAACAAGCTCTGCGTGACAAAGAAGAAAAGAACAAAATGCGTATATGGAAGTAGCTGGCCAACAGAATACTAATCCCGGGGAAGAGTTGCGCGGGACCGGCCGCAGGGCCTAAAACCGCATGACGCAACGCACTCTCTCGCTCAAAAGATCGCCGACGCTCCAGGACTTTCAGGCATACGTGGCTGCTATGATGCGGGAGCGAGGTTTTAGTGACGATGTGCCGCATCGCTTTATGATGCTCTTGGAGGAGTGCGGCGAACTCGCGCGTGCGGCACGTACGCGCACAGGCGGCAAGTTCGCTGCTGATACGCACACCGCAGACCTGCAAGAAGAGGCGGCCGATGTGTTCATTATCCTGCTTGGTCTATGCAATATGCTGGATGTCGATCTGGAGCAGGCATTCCGGGCAAAGGAAGAGAAGAATAAGACACGCGTTTGGCAATGAAAATCACCCGCATCGTCGAACAGGAGAAGCAAAAGGGCAGGTATTCGATCTTCGTCGAGGGGAAGTATGCCTTTTCGCTCAGCGAAACGGCCCTTCTGCGGAGCGGGCTGCATGCCGGCCAGGAGCTTGACGCCGATGAGCTGAAGGGCTGGAAGCAGCAGTCGGCCGATGATAAGCTCTACAGCGCGGCGCTGCGGTATGCGGCGCTACGGCCACGGAGCCGGTGGGAGGTGGAGCAGTACCTCAAACGCAAAGATGCCCCCCCTGCCCTTACCGGGCAGATACTTAACAAGTTAAGTAGTATCGGCCTGCTGGATGACGCTGCCTTTGCTGCAGCCTGGGTTGCGGACCGCCGTCTGCTCCGCCCTACCTCGAAGCGAAAATTACAACAAGAATTACGGGCCAAACATGTAAGCGACGAGACGATCGGGCAGGCGCTGTATAGCGAAGGGGCAGATGAACGCACCGCTCTTCGCGAGCTGATTGCCAAAAAGCGCGCACTGCCAAAGTACCAGGCCGACCCGCTGAAGTTTATGCAGTATCTGGCCCGCCAGGGTTTTCACTACGACGACATCAAAAACGCGCTGGGTGCCGACGACGAGTAGGGCCGGCCTATGCGGCCGGCGCCATTGCCGTCGATGGTGTGGGGCGGAGCGGGTCCTGGATAATGACGCGGCGGTTCGTAATCTCGACAATCTGCGAGCGATCGACACTCAACTCGCCTCCTGTCAGGCGTTTCCAAAGCGATTGCGCTACATAGAGTTTTTGCACGTACATCGTCGTGGTCTCGACGGCGTAATCACTTACCTTGCCGACCGGCTCACGACCCACGGTTTGCACCGGCTTCCCGACAAGCTGGAAATCCATGGCTAGTACGTTCTGCAGGCGCACCAGGTCGTCCGGCTCGGCCAGCACGTCGTGATCGTTAATAATGTAGCCGCGCGGCGACGATTCGCGGATATCCTGGTCGAGCAGGATGAGCGGGCGCTTATCCACGCTGTCGCTGACATAAAAACCCTCGACTTTAAGGTTACGTGGGTTGAAGATCGGCGCCTGCACGTACGCCACCGGGCCGCCGCTCC
>DASZYD010000019.1:0-31734 GCA_035545555.1 Saccharimonadales bacterium (SeqCode)
ACTGCTTGACCTCGCCGCCCACGAACGTCCGGATGCCAGAGCCAAGGCTGCCCAGAAAGCCCATCGAAAACACGCTGTTGCCCACCAGTAGGTCGCCGGGCAAGTAGCCCAGCAGCCATGCGCAGTACATCTCGTTTCCGGACAGCCCCGAATATCGCGTCGCGCCATTATCCATCACAACTCCTTCTGCTATACGCTCAATTGTAGAAGATTAGCGAGGCGCCGTGAAGCCGGCGGGAGACGCGGGCGGTTGCTACCGCATGCACCCTAGTATATATAGAGCCGCCACGGTCGTCCGGATGAGCATCAGGTAGCCCCCTAGGTTTCAGGAGCCACTACCCCCGGGATATGTCGGCCAGAAAGCCGGAGCCGCTACACGTTACCGGGGCAGATGCGCTTAAACAATCTACGAAACATGGCCGGTCGGCGCGGCTGCCGCTCCGTAGTTTCATGCTCTTGGAACATCTGTTCCAAACCACTCGGGGAGGGGCCAAACGGGCTACCGGGCTGAAGGGGAATTATGATTGGTATGCCGAATCCCGATGGCATCTTGCCCGCAGAGGGGTCACGCTGCGTATCAGCTATCATCCGCGCCAGAATCATCGGCATCAGTTCCTCTATAAGCGGCGCGATCCGTTCGGCAGCGGCACGGAGCATGGCCGCCTCGTCTTCACTCAAGCCGTCACTCTCTTCGGCCATGTCAGCTCCGGGCTCGCCCGATCCGAGAAGCGCTTTGACCTCAGTGGGAATGAGATCCTCCCGCTTGCATGATGCAACAAATTCCCGGGCTCCTTCGCATATGTCGCCCTCTCGCTGCAGCTGTCGAGTGACTACGCCGGCCAAACCTTGCGCGAGCACTTCTTGGGCGGGGCTCGCGGTCCGTTCGTTCGTAACCTTAAGAAGCGCCTGAACCCCCCCCATCATTCGGAGTACGTCACGGCCAGTACGCATGTTGTACTCTCCGCCCGTGAACCTGTCCATCAGCGTCTGGCCATCCGGCTCCTCGCCACTTAGACCAAGTCGATCTATGAGATCATCTGCGTTAAATGGCGGCATCACACCGCCCACCTCTGCGTTATAAAGCGCATCGACCACATATGCTGCCGGGCTCGGCTCAATTGGCTGGCTTTCGAAACCATGACGGTTAAACGGATCCATACCTCTCCTTTTTAGATGAAGACCAGTGCATACTACTACACGAGTTGACCGGAGCGCAATAGTCTTGCATACTCGGCACCGCGACTCCGCCGCGTACCCAGCGTCGTTCATGGCCATAACAAAAGCCCGACCTGTGGTCGGGCTTTTGTTATGGTGACCCCGCGGAGAGTCGAACTCCGGTTGCCGGGATGAAAACCCGATGTCTTAACCGCTGGACGACGGGGCCATGCCTGGTCTGTATGGCGAACTCTGTCCAATCCTACCATAACAGAGACGAAAAGAAAACTCCCGGGAGGCCGGCAAATCGCTGCTACCGCCGGACAACTCCTTTACAATACCAATGTCGCATGGTATATCTAGAGTAGCTAGAAATGCTGCACCTATTGTGCGCGAGCGCTGGGGAAGTTCTAGTGAATATAAGTTCTACGAGGATGCAGCTAAGTGTCACCGTTCATCGGACCGCTTACCTCTGAGAGTAAATACTAAGTAATAAGAGGTAAGTGTCAACTATGGCAAGCAAACTTTTTGTCGGCTCCCTGGCGTTTAGCGCCACCGATGATGATCTGGCGCAGTTCTTCGGCCAGTTCGGTACCGTTGTATCGGCCAAGGTCATCACCGACCGCGAGACAGGGCGCAGCAAGGGCTTCGGCTTTGTGGAGATGAGCTCCGATGCCGAGGCGCAAGCCGCGATCCAACAGGGCGACGGCAAGGAATTGAGCGGCCGCGCCATCAACGTCAGCGAGGCTCGCCCGCGCGAGGACAAGCCGCGCCGCGACTTTGGCGGCAACAACCGCTACTAAGCCGTTCGCGAGAACGCCAGCAAAGCACCTCCTGTCCGCAGGAGGTGCTTTTTGTACTCGTCAGTGTGAGGGGTTATAGTAGAAGCATGCAGTTTGTGCGCGCCGACGCCGGCGAGGGTATTGTAAAGCTCAGCAGCATGTTAGACGAACGCTTGGGCGAAGGGCAACAGGTGCTCTGGCTGGTGCCCGGCGGTTCCAACATTCCTCATGTCGTGAAAGTGATGACTGCGCTACCGGACGGCCATACCAAACATCTTACTATCTTGCCAGGTGACGAGCGCTACGGGCCGGTCGGCCATCTCAACTCAAACGTCAAACAGCTGTACGATGCTGGCTTCGACCCCAAGCACGCCAAGTTTATCCCGATTTTGCATGATAAGCCACTGGACGAGACAACGCGCGTGTTTGAAGAGACGGCCGGCAAGCTCTTTGCTGCCAGCGATGTTGTCATCGGACAGTTTGGCATTGGGCCAGATGGTCACATTGCCGCCATTTTACCCCACTCGGCCGGTGCCACGGCGCTCGGCGAGCTGGCTGTCGACTATGAAACGCCCGGTGCATTCACGCGCATCACCCTGACGTTCCCGGCGCTCCGGCGGGTACAGACCGCGTTTGTGTTCGCCTACGGCGAGAGTAAGCGCAGCACCCTCACCCAACTGCGCGATGAGACCATGCCGCTCGATATCCAGCCGGCTCAGATCCTCAAGGCCATCCCCGAAGTCTACATATATAATGACCAGGTAGCGTAGGAAGGAGTCGACATGAAGATTGCCGTACAGGGGCTGGGGCGCATGGGCCTGCAGATCGCCCGCAAACTAAGCGAGGACGGGCATAGCGTCATTGCCCATAACCGCAGCCCGGAGCCCATCGCGGAAGCCGCGCGGTATGGCGCGACAGCGGCACGGAGCAAACAAGAGGTCTTAGCAGCCTTCGGCAGTGATGCACCGGTTATACTATGGATCATGCTCCCAGCAGATGTTGTCGATGCGCAGGTCGACGAATGGCTGGCACTCATTCCCAAGGGCAGTATCCTCATCGACGGCGGCAATTCGGACTTCCGACTCACGCAAAAGCTCAACCAGAAGGTGAAGGCAGCCGGCATGCGGCTGCTGGACGTCGGCACCAGCGGCGGCGTGTGGGGATACCGGAACGGCTTTTCGATGATGATCGGCACCGACGACGCGCAGGCCTTCCACATGCTTGAGCCGGCACTCAACACATTGGCAGCGCCGGGCGGGGCCTACCATCACTTCGGGCCAAGCGGTAGCGGCCACTACGTCAAGATGGTGCACAACGCCATCGAGTACGGCATGATGGAGTCGCTGGCCGAGGGCTACCGCATATTGCACGAGGGGCCGTATGCCGGGCTCGATCTGGCGGCGGCGGGCGACATCTGGCAGCACCACAGCGTTATCACCTCGTGGCTGAACGAACTGAGCCGCGACGCCTTGCGTGAGAATCCGGCACTCGACGGCATTGACGGCTTCGTGGCCGAAAGCGGCGAGGCACGCTGGACGCTTGAGGTGGCCAGAGACAAGCATATTCCATTGCCGTCAATCCAGGCCGCTTTCGACGTGCGGCTGGCCTCGCAAAAAGGCGACGTCAGCTTTGCCACCAAGTTGCTGGCCGCCATGCGCAATAAGTTCGGCGGGCACAATCTCAATCAGGACAAACAATAAGCCGAGGAGCGCCCGATGTCACCCGCCGCCCAACCCAGCCTCGATCCAGCCATATTTGTCATCTTCGGTATTACCGGCGACCTCGCCCAGCGCAAACTGTTACCGGCGCTCTATCATCTTCTAAAAGATAATCTGCTGCACGAGCATACCGAGATCATCGGCGTATCGCGCCGGCCGCTCACGGCCAATGAGCTGCTCGACAGCATCGAACTATGCGTGCTGGAGACAGACAATATCTGCGACCCGGTCGTGCTGGAGAAGTTCCGTGCGCGGCTCAGGATGGTGCGGCTGGACCCGGTGAAAGGCGACGATTACGTGGCGCTGCACCGCACGCTTGACGCCATCGAGGAGCAGCACGGCATGTGCATGAACCGGTTGTATTATCTGTCGATCCCGCCGCAGGTCTATGAACCGGTTATCCGAAACTTCGGCGAGCACCATTTGCATGATGGCTGCCGGCACCGGACAGCCGTGTCGCGGCTGCTGGTCGAGAAGCCCTTCGGTTACGACCTGCCCAGCGCGCAGGAGCTCATTCGCAGTACCGCGCGGTACTTCAGCGAGGAGCAGGTTTTTCGTATTGATCACTACCTGGCCAAGGAAACCGTCCAGAACATCCTGGTCTTCCGTCGGCAGAATCCGCTGTTCGCCGACAGCTGGGACGCGGCACACATCAGCGGCATTGATCTGCTGCTCAGCGAACAGATCGGGGTAGAGGGACGCAGCGAATTTTATGACAATGTCGGCGCGCTGCGCGACGTCGTGCAGAATCACCTGATGCAGCTCCTCACTCTGGTGACGATGGAACTGCCGCGGGGCGACACGCTGGACAGCGCTGCGCTGCACCACACTAAAGAGACACTCCTGGGGCATGTCCGGCCGATCGAGCCGCACACCGGCATGGTGGTGCGGGCCCAATACGACGGCTACCGGCAGGAAGTCGGCAACCCGGGCTCCGTCACCGAGACCTTTGTACGCCTGGGCCTCGGCATTGATACGCCCCGCTGGCGGGGCGTACCTGTCACCATAACCACCGGCAAGGCGCTTGAGGCGAAGCGGACCGCCATCACTATCACGTTTGCCGGGGAGGATGGCGAGCCGGCCAACCGGCTGACCTTCCGTATCCAGCCCAACGAAGGCATCGACATCGACCTGACGGTCAAGCGGCCGGGGTTTGCCGGCAAGACCGAACGGGTACGGATGGATTTCAGCTACCGTGGCGTGTTTACCGAGCCGGAGCACCCTGATGCGTACGAGCGCGTACTGGTCGACGCCGTACATGGCGACCACAGCCTGTTTGCCACCAGCGCCGAGATCCTGGCCGCCTGGCGCATCCTGCAACCGGTACTCGATGGCTGGCAGCAAAGCGATGCAGACCTGCTGCGCTACCCGCAAGGTTCGGCCGGGCCGGCCGTTCAGGCGCACGTTGGATAGGTTATAATTAAGACATGAGCCTGGTTGATCTGCTGATTGTCCTGCTGGCTATCGGCTCACTTTTTCGTGGCTATGAGCTCGGGTTTATCCGCCAGCTCTTTTCCACGGCCGGCTTCCTGGGCGGCCTGCTGCTGGGGGCACTATTGGCACCGCACGTCGCGGGGTTGGCCCACACACCGCTGAGCCGGGCGCTTATTACGCTGGCAGCCACGCTTGGGCCGGCGTTTGTTGCCCTCATTGGCAGTGAACTGGTGGGTGCCATCCTCAAACGGCGGCTGGTGCTCGAGCGCATCATGAACCGTGTCGATAATGCGCTCGGCTCGCTTATTGCGGCAGCTACCTTGTTGGTGACGGTCTGGCTCGGCGCGGCGCTGCTGATCAGCCTGCCGTACGATTCGCTGCAAACGAACATTCGCGGCTCGACCATCATCACTCTCCTGAACCGGCAGTTGCCGCCGGCACCGCGGATCATAGCTGGCATCGGGCACTTCATCGCACCGAATGGCTTTCCTGACGTCTTTATCGGCACGGAGCCATCACTCAAGCCGGCGACACTGCCGACACCGGCGCAACTCATCAATGCCGTTAATCGCGACCGCGCTTCGGTCGTAAAAGTCGAGGGGCAGGGCTGCGGCGGCATCGTCGAGGGCTCCGGCTTTGTGGCCGCCAGCGGACTGGTCGCGACCAACGCGCATGTCGTGGCCGGCATCCACTCGCCATACGTCATTGACGGCAACGGCACGCATCCGGCAACACCCGTATGGTTTGATCCGGATCTCGATCTGGCCGTGCTCCGCGCCGGCGATCTGATCGGCGGGCCGCTCACGTTTAATCCGCACGCCATCGGCGCCGGCGAACAGGGCGGCGTACTTGGCTATCCCGGCGGCGGGCCGTTCACTGCCGGCACCGCGGCCGTCACCAGCGAGTTTACCGCCGTGGGGCGCAACATTTACGACCAAGGCAACGTACGGCGTGACGTGTATGCCATTACCGCCACGGTGGTACCGGGTAACTCCGGCGGGCCGCTTGTGGACCTGGACGGCGACGTTATCGGCATCGTTTTCGCCGCCTCAACCGCCCAGAATAACGCCGGCTACGCCCTGAGCGCGCCGCAAATCGTTCGCGAACTGGCGCAGGCGAAGGCCGCCAATACGCCGGTCAGCACCGGCAGTTGCACACCATAGACTGCGCCGGTTTTGCCGGGTTGAACGTGCTATACTTTCTCCAGCATCTATGGCAAGACATACAAAAACCGATTCCGCCCGCCGGCTGGCGCCGGTGATACCGTATCTGCTCGTCATCGGCGGTCTCATCGGCATCGTTTGTTCCCTTATATTAGTGCGGGACCAGATCAAGATCTGGGAAGATCCCAGCTACGTGCCGGCTTGCAGCCTTAATCCGCTCGTCAACTGCGGCACGGTCATCAATTCCAAGCAGGGCGAGGTCTTCGGCGTCCCGGCGCCATTCTTCGGGCTGCTCGTCTTTCCGGTACTCGTAACGGTCGGCATCGGCATGCTGGCCGGTGCACAGTTCAAACGCTGGTTCTGGCGGCTCACCGAGGCGGGCATGTTGGGTGGGGTGGCGTTTGCGCTGTGGCTCTTCTTCCTGAGCGTCTACCGCGCCAAAGCCCTGTGCCCGTTTTGCCTGACAGTCGATGTGGTCGTGTACACGCTGGCCTGGTATATCACCCTGTACGTCGTCCGGGAAGGGCACATCCCGGTGCCCCGGCGGCTGATCGGCGTGGCCGACTTTGCACGGCGCTTTCATCTGGAGATCCTTATCACCTGGTTTATTATTCTCGTGGCGTTTATCCTGCATCACTTCTGGTACTACTACGGCCAGTTTTTATAGGCCGCGTAACGGGTGGTCGCAATCTAACGGCGTACTTTACATGCTAACGCTTATGCTTTACAGTCAGCAGCAAGATGACAAGAAAAGATCTTTTCATTAAGTCCATTGAGGCTCCGGCTGCCGCCTTGGATAAAACCCTTGAGACAACGGAAGATATTGGCCGACGGCTCAATACCGGCCAGACACTTAAGAAAGCTAAAGACTACTGGCATACGCTCGGGCCCGGTCTGACGACCGGTGCCTCGGACGACGACCCAGCGGGTATTGCCACGTATTCACAAACCGGTGCACAGTATGGGTTCCAGTTACTATGGCTGTCGGCGTTCACATTTCCGCTCATGTCTATAGTGCAAGAGATGTGCGCGCGTATCGGCCTGGTTACCGGCCGTGGGCTGGCCGCGACGATCCGTGTTCATTTTCCGAAGCCCGTACTCTATACCTGCGCGTTATTGCTATTCGCCGCCAATACGTTTAACATCGGCGCCGACTTAGGGGCAATGGCTGCGGGCGTACGCTTACTGAATCCTGATTGGAATTATGTCGTCTTGGTCGTCGGCTTTACGGTTCTGATGTCGGGATTGCAGATATTTACCCCTTACGAACGCTACGCCAAATATCTGAAGTGGCTGGCCATGGTCTTGTTTGCCTACGTCCTTTCAGCGATCGCCGCTCATCTGCAGTGGGGGACTATTCTTCGGCATGCGGTCGTACCAAGCGTGACTTTCTCGAAAGAGCAGATCTTACTGATCTGTGCCATTTTGGGGACGACCATCTCGCCGTATCTGTTCTTTTGGCAGACATCGCAAGAAGTAGAGGACGAGATTGCCCACGGCCAGACTACGTTGCGGTCGCGGCAGGGCGCCAGCAGGCAGGTGATCAGCAGCATGCGAAAAGATGTCTGGTCGGGCATGGCCCTGTCCAACCTTGTCATGTTTTTTATTATCGCCACGACCGGCGCGCTGCTCTTCGCGCACGGCATCACTACTATTACGACCTCGGCTCAGGCGGCCGAGGCGTTGCGGCCGTTTGCCGGCGACGCCACGTATTTCCTGTTCGCTGTCGGCATTGTCGGCACTGGTATGCTGGCAATCCCCGTCCTGGCCGGCTCAAGCTCATACGCGATTGTTGAGAGCGTCCACAAAACAGGCGGCCTCAGCAAAAAGCTCAAGCAGGCCTACGCATTCTATGGAGTAATTATTATCTCAATGCTCGTCGGGCTCGGTATGAACTTTATCGGCTTGAATCCCATCAAGGCCCTCATCTATTCTGCCATTGCGAACGGCATTGTCTCGCCAGTGGTCCTGGTGCTCATCATGCTCATCAGCAGCAACAAAAAGATCATGGGCGAGTGGGCCAACGGCCCATGGAACAAAGTGCTCGGCTGGTTTATTACCATCCTGATGATGATAGCCGGCGTGGCAGCCGTCGTCTCTCTTTTCTAGCAGGCTATCATTCGTTGCGCAGTGCCGCGATGGGGTCTTTGCGGGCCGCCTTCAGGGCCGGGGCCGAGCCGAAGATAATGCCCACCACGATCGACGGCAGGAAAGCAAACAAGGCCGCCTGCCAGGTAATCGCCAGAACTGGTCCGGTGAAGAGCGCCAGCAGCCCTTCAACTGCGTAGGCGATGGCGATTGCCACGACGCCGCCGGTGATGCTCAAAATGGCCGCTTCGGTAATGAACTGCATCATAATCTGCCGGGTCGTCGCGCCGATAGCCTTGCGGATGCCGATCTCGTGCATCCGCTCGGTGACCGAAACGAGCATCATATTCATGATGCCGATACCGCCGACTACAAAGGCCACTGCCGCCACGCCGATAACCAGGCCGGTGAGCAGTTCCAGGATCGCGTTAGTGACCGCCATAGTCTGATCTTGCTGCAGCACCGTAACGTCTGCCTGACCGCCGTGTGCTGCCAGCAGCCTGCCGCGCAGTCGGCTGACTACGGTGGTTGTTTGCGTGATATCAGCCGGCCGCGCCAGAATTTCATACAGCGGTGAGTTATTGTGCGTCATTGTCAGCGCAGTGTCATAGGGGATGAAGACGGCGTTGTTGAAGTCGGCATCAATCGACAGCGGTGCCGTCTGGAAAGTGTTGAAAATGCCGATAACAATGAACGGCCGGCCCAGGATGGTTACCGTTTGGCCGAGCGGCACGTTCTCGTCGAACAGGGAACGCGCTACATCCTGGCCGATTACGACCTTGTCCATGGCCGTGCCGTCGCTGCCGAAGAACGTACCGTACGCCAGCGATTGCCGCAGCATTGCCGGCAGTCCGGCAGTCGTGCCGATAACTAACGCGGTAGCCGGTTCGGCCCGTTCGTTTGACCGCACCCCGCCGGATACCAGGCTCAGCGGCACCGCCTGTGCGACACCGGGCGTCTGCTGTACCACCGCGACGTCATTGCTGCCCAGCGAGCCGCCAGCGCTGAGGCCGTTCGTGACGCCCAACTGCTGCAGCGAGCCAAGACCGGAGCCATGCAACAGCTGACCGGGCCGGATGGTAATAAGGTCGCTCCCCAGATGCTGGGTTTGTGCATCAATTTGCTGTTTTACGCCTTCGCTGATGCCCACTGCCAGGGTCACGGAGACGACGCCGATGATAATACCGAACATCGTTAGCAGGCTGCGTGCGCGGTTGCGCCGCAGACTGCGGACAGCGGTTTTGATGTTGCCGCTTGCGAACACGCTCATCGCCGCGCCTTTGCTTTCCGTTTACCCGATTTGGCCGAGGCGCCGCTACGCCGCTTGGCGGGGCGGCGGGGCGGGGCGGCGGGCTCGTGCTCGGGGATAGCATCCATAAGTACCGACACCCCGGCGATGTCATCTTCCTCGGTTTTCTGCGGCAGAAAATACATGCTGCGCCGGGCGCTCGGCGCCACCTGACCAATCGTTGTCTGCTCGTCGCGCAGGATGGCGCCGTCGCGCATGTACAGCACGCGGCTGGCGTAGCGGGTGAGTTCCGGGTTGTGCGTCACAAAAATCACTGTGTTGCCGGCTTTGTGGATCTCGCTCAGCAGCTCCATGACCAGCCGCGAGGCGACGCTGTCCAGGTTGCCGGTCGGCTCGTCGGCGATGATCAGCTTGGGATCGTTGACCAGCGCCCGGGCAATCGCCGCGCACTGGATCTGACCGCCGCTCAGTTGCCCCGGCAAAAAGTACTCGCGGTCGCGCATACCTACCCGCTCCAGGATATTGCTGGCGGTCTGCAGCCGGCGTGTCAGCGATACTCCTTTGTACATGAGCGGCAGCGACACATTCTCCAGCACGGTCATGCGCGGGATCAAATTATATGACTGAAAAATGAAGCCGATGGTATCACGCCGGATCCGCGCCGCCTGGTTCGGATGCAGCCGCGCCACATGGCGCCCGTGCAGCATATAGTCACCATGCGTCGGCCGGTCCAGCAGCCCGATGATGTGCATCAGCGTGCTCTTGCCGCAGCCGCTCGGACCCATCACCGCGACAAATTCGCCATTGTCGACCGACAACGTAACATCATCCAGCGCTACGGTTGTCGCGTCGCCGAATCCGTACAGTTTGCTAACATTTTGCAGCTCAATGATGGCCATGGCTGTAACCTCGCATGTTACATGCCGCCCGGGCGGGCAGTTTTTGTTCTGACTTTTTTAGTGTAAGCTGCCGTTGAGTCTCGCCGCAAGGAGTTATTACTCGTTTTCACAATCTTTTTTACAACATGCCAACCATGCCGAAACGATAGTCTCTCCATTCTTGTATAATGGTGCCTACGGAGAGATGCAGGAGCGGTTGAACTGGCACGCCTGGAACGCGTGTATAGTCGCAAGGCTATCAAGGGTTCGAATCCCTTTCTCTCCGCCAGACCCTAAGGCCCGTCCGTAGTAATGGTAATGATTTATAATACTCGTCAGTATGTTGCCACGTCCGCGCGGAATGAGGAGGCTAGGGTTTCGGTTGGGTCGACTGGGTAGCGGCCGTCTGCACGTTCTTGGGGCATGGCAGAGCCGGCTGCTTCGTCTCTGTATGGCCGGCACTTTCTTTATAGGATTGGCTGTGTACACTATCGGCAACCTGGCGAACGCTTCGCCTCCGGTTGTAACCGTGTCGCCGCCTGCCAACGGAGCCGCCGTCTGCAGCACCCGCTTTAGCAGCCAAGACGTATGGCCAGGATTCTTTTATGATGAAGCGGCGCCGGCGGGCCAACCGACCTTAACGCAACGGATTGACGCGCTTGGCTTGGACACATGGCGCGTGCAGGCAGTCCCGGGGTACGACGACGGCAGCACTTCATTGCCGTCCCCACAGGCCTATACAACGCCGCAAGGGCACGCCGTTCCTGCCTGGAGTTTCCGCACGCTCGACAAGGTACTCTCGGATGGTCCGGCGGGCGCCAACCGCCTCCTCGACCTGACGCAGCCGCCTGATGTACTGTGGACCGGCACCAACGGCGGGCAAGGGGCGCTCGCCGATCAAACCTATGCCGCCCTCGCGCAGTATTATGCGGATGTCGTCACGTACTTCCGCACCGGCATCCTGCAAACCAATAGCGGCGGTGCCGTTAGCTATACGAGCACCAGCCTGACTGATAGCTCAAAGGATTTCTCTGCATACGGCAGCGGCTATGCCGTTACGGCGAGCGTTACTGATGCGAATGGCTTTCCGGATTGGGTGATCGGCACGGTCACGAGCGTGACGAATAGCGGCCACACGCTCAACGTTTCAGGCGGCTGGTCTACGGCGCAGAGTGTCGGCTCAATCACAAACTCGACGCCGGCGGCCGGGGCGGCCTACAATCTGGCAGCGTCAACGCCGCCGCTGATCAGCCCCACCGATGCCACGCCATGGCCAAGGCCACCGGCAGTCGGCAATGTCCAGTATTTTGAGCTTTTCAATGAATCAGATCTGTCTAACTCTAACTTCCCCCGCACCTCTCCGGCACTGCCGGCGCCCACGCCAACCCTCACCGGCATCAATACCGCTGGCGGCACGCTGACGCCAGGCACAACCTACGCATATAGGATTACGGCGGTCAATATCGGGACTGCTGAGTCGCTGCCGGGCACCGAAGTGACCCTCACCCTGCCGGGCGGCGACAATGCCATCCAGATCAACTGGTCGGCAACTACGAATCTTGGGCTGTCACCATTTGCGTATCGTATATACGGCCGCACGAGCGGCAGCGAGCAGGCAATGGTTGTCGTGGGCAAAGACGCCGCCAGCGGCCTCACTTGGACCGACAAAGGTACAGTCAGCCCTGCCGGCGCAGTGCCGACGGCTGACGACACGGCAGGCTTTCAGGTCTGGCGGCCGCGCGAGTATGCCCGGATGTGGAATGTTGTGGCACCGGCGATCAAGGCGATCGACAGCACCGCAAAAGTAGTTGGTCCGGTCACGAGTAACCCCCAGTCCCTGGCGCCGATCAGCACGGTCACTACGGCGGTGACAACCGGCCCGGGAGACAACTCGTGGAAAGACAGCACTGATTATGTACCCTATCTTATGGCGCACGGCTCGCCGGCGCCGGACGTCGTCAGCTACCACAGCTACGGCAATTACCTCGGCAGTGCATCCTCTGACGCCAGCTATTTCAGCGGCCTTGCCTCCGCCATGAACGATTACAAAACGGTAGACGAGGGGAGCATCGGCACGACGCCAGCCTGGATAACCGAGACAAACATTGATGCCGGCTTTCTCGACAACACCGACTATCGTGCCGTGACCCAGCTTGGCGCCGCATGGCTGGCAGATGAGATGGCGTCGTACTGCCAGCAGGCACCGTCGGTGCAGGAGCTGTTCCAGTTCGAAGTGGCCAATACGAACACCTGGAACCTGTTTTCCGGCGTCGACGCACCAGCGAACTGCTATCCGCAGCCGGCGTGCTTGAATATTAAGGCCGGCGAACCGAACCTGGAGTACTGGCTCATCTACTGGCTGTCGCGCTACTTTCCGGCAGGAAGCAGCATCGCCCCGGTCAGCGGCACGCCGGCCGGCTATACGGCCTATGCCGCCAGAGCCCCAGACTCATCAACTATTTCCATGCTGGTCGTCAATACGCAGACAGGGAGCAACCCGGGCGAGGGAACAGCGGGCAGCATAGACGTGCAGCTTTCCGGCGCTACTTCCACCGATACGCAGCAGGTCATGATCGACGGCAGCACAGACGTTGCTGCCGGCCCCGCCACAACTGACCTCGGTGCAGCCAGCACCGTTAGCCTCAACCTGGCCGGCTATGGTGTTGCAATGCTCAAGTTTGACACCGGCAGCACCGGCTCAGACACGACACCCCCGTCGGTGCCGACAAATCTGCGCACAACGAGCGTCACCGGTGCTGCCGTATCGCTCGCCTGGGACAGCTCAAGTGATAATGGCGGTTCCGGCGTGGCGGGCTACCACCTCTACCGCGGCGGCACGCAGATAGCAACCATTACTACCGGCGTGGGCACCACCTATACCGATAGTGGCCTGGTGGCAGACACAACCTATGCGTACACCATAAGCGCCTACGACTACGCCGGCAACGAGAGCTCACAGAGCAGCACTGTAAGCGTCCATACCGCCAGCGGCACGTCACCGCCCGGCGACTGCACCGGCGATGGGCATGTGACGATCATAGACCTCTCGACTCTCCTCTCGCACTATGGGCAGGCCTACCCGGCATGTGATTTTCATAGTGACGGCTATGTATCAATTGTTGACTTAAGCATCTTGCTCAGTAACTATGGTACATAAGAACATGACAAAAAACAGCAAATACTTCGCGGGCACCTTGATAGCAGCCACTCTCATGGCAGTGCCGCTTTTTGCCGGGATGGCAGCCGCAGTCAGTGCAACCCTCTCTATGTCGCCGAGCCCGGCAACTGTCGTCAAAGGCGGCAATGTTACCGTAGCCATCTATGAGAATAGCGGCAGTGAGCCGGTGAATGCTGTGCAGGCGAACATCACCTACCCGACAAGCTCGTTGCAGTTCGTGAGTATCACCAGCTCGGCGGCGTTCGGCGTAACAGCCCAGAACAGCGGTGGCGGCGGCAACGTCCAGATAGCACGGGGGACTATCACGGCCGTAACCGGCTCACAGCTGGTGGCGAGCGTTACCTTCAAAGCCCTCGTCAGCAGCGGTTCGGCTACGCTATCGTTTGTCGGCGGCTCTGCCGTGGTGAGCGCCACCAGCAATACCAATATCATGACAAGCGATCCGGGCACCAGCGTCAGTTTCAAGGCCGCGCCGAGCACAACGCCACCGAGTAGCAGCTCCTCCGGTAGCTCATCGAATACTGCACAGCCGGCAGCCCCGAAAGACACGACACCGCCCACTATCAGTGCCGTTACGGTTACCGACCGCACGGCTACGTCCGCCACCATCGAGTGGACAACTTCAGAAGCGGCCACATCGACAGTCCTCTACGGTCTGACAACCGGCTACGGGCTTACGGCCAGCAACAGCAGCCTGACAACGCACCACACTACGGTGCTGCAGTCGGCCCTGATCGTACCCGGCACGACCTACCATTTCATGGTAAACAGTGCCGATGCTGCCGGTAATCTGGTGAAAAGCGGGGACAGTAGCTTTACTACAGAGGGAGCGAGCCTGTTCATTACCGTGCGGGATACACAGAGCGGTAAGCCCATCGCCGGCGCGCAAGTACAGAGCACTACCCAGACGGTTCTCACCGACCGTAATGGCGCTGCGACACTCTCGGGCCTGCCTATCGGTAAGAGCACCATCGTCATAAGCATGAACGGCCGGCAATTTACCCAGACGGTGGCCATCGGCAGCGATGCGCTCACCACCGCTCAACCTGTTACCTTCAAGATCGCCTCGGCGACGCGGCAACTTCCGGGCTGGAGTCTATGGATGGGCGTCATGCTCGTATTGGCGGCCGGCGGGGCAGGCGGGTTCTTCATCGGAAGGCGGCGCCAGCAAAACCGGTACATGACACCCAGAGGTCAAGGTGTCGCATCGGCGGTCATTACGATGCCGAGCCGGCCGGGTATACTGCCCACACAGCCACCGGCGCCAGCCTCAGCGCCATCGGTCCCCACCCAACCGCCGGCCAGCGTGCAGACCGTCCAAGACCAAACGAAGCGCATTAGTATATAGCGAGGCACCAATGGTCATGGGTCACAATGGTACAATACCCTCATGCTAGTTGCTGAGTTGTTCGTTTGGTGGTACGGGGCAGGGTGGGTTGCCGCCGCCAAAAATATCGGGCGCATGCTCAGCGGCGTATCCCGGTTGTTTGCCATTCCCATTTTGCTGCGCACCTTGTTCGCGCCATGGAAGCGTATCGTCAGCCTGCCGGGCGCCAGTCTGGAAGCGAAAATGCGTGCTTATGGCGACAATCTGGTGAGCCGCGCGGTAGGCTTTACGGTACGTTTTCTTGTGCTGATTACCGCGCTGCTTACTAGCGCCGCGGTAGCGGTAGCCGGCGTGCTGGGTTTTGTGTTATGGCCGCTGGTACCGTTGGGCATCGTTGCGCTTGTTGGTAAAGGACTCATAGGATGACGGGCGGCGGCCTCGACCTGCATAGCCTGCGCGCCCGTAAAGCGCGCGCGGCGCGGCGCCTGACTAATGGCTTTTTTGGCCTTTGCATGAGTGCGGCGGTCGTGCTGACCGCCGCAGCAATCGGCTTGTATGCAGCCATGCCGGGTATGCAGCGTGTCGCGTACCTCAGCGCGGCAGTGGCGCTCGGTTGCTTTATGCTGGCCATGTGGTATAGAGGTGATTTAGCGCGGCTACCCATTACCGGCAAGGGGCTTGATGAGCGGCTTGGCGCTGATGTGCTCGCGGCACTACCGCCCGGTCAGCCACTAAGCCCTCAGGTAGCCTGGCATGCGTTGAAGCGGCACTGGCAGCTCCTCTTTTTTACCAACCATTTACTGTTGCCGGTCGACGCCATCGAACAGCAACTCAGCAGTGATGAGGCCGCCCTGCCGGCCATGTGGCAGGAGGCCGCCCGTCTGGCCGACCTGACCGATTGCCCGGCGATCGAACCCGGCCATGTGGCAGCCGCAGCGTTGCGCACCTCGCCCGTCATGCAGCAGATACTCACCCAGTTGAAATCGTCACCGCAAGACGTGGAACAGCTTGCCGTGTGGCTGGGGCGCATCCTAGAGGCCATGCGCACGCCGCGGCCGTACTTCGGCGGTATCGGCCGCGATTGGGCCAGCGGTTTTACGCCGTTTCTGAATCGCTACGGTGAGAATGTGTCCCTTGCTATCGAGCATCACGGCGCGCACTTTGGGGCACTGATGGACGCGCCGAGCGTGCGGGCCATGCGCGATGCGCTGGCGCAAGGTGCTCCGGCCGTCGCACTCATCGGTGATTCCGGCGCCGGCAAAACCAGCCACGTCTACGCTTTAGCGCAATCGCTGTTGCAGGAAGACCACGACCGGCGTCTGGAGCACAAGCAGATCGTCGCCCTCAACCCGTCGCTCATTCTATCGGCAGCACAGCAGCCCGGGGTGCTGGAGCGCACCGTGATGACCTTGCTGCAAGAAGCCGTCCACGCCGGCAATATCATTCTCTTTTTGGATGATGCACAACTGTTCTTCCGCAGCGGCGTCGGCTCATTTGATATGACGCAGGTACTCTTGCCGATCGTACAAGGACGGTCGGTGCAGCTTGTATTGGCCATGAGTCCGCGGGATTACCAGCAGCTGAAGGCCACGAACGGCAGCTTTGCCGGCCTGCTGTCGCCGGTTGTACTAGGTGAGCCCGCCGAGCCGGATGTGCTGCGAGTGCTTGAGGACACGGCTACCGGGTTTGAAGGGCAACACCGGGTGCTTATCGCCTATGAGGCGCTGCGCGAGGCGTACCGTTTGAGCAGCCGCTACGATCAGGATACGGCCATGCCCGGCAAGGCCATCCGCTTGCTTGAACAGGCTCTGACCCACGCCCAGCAGGGCATCGTCACCGCTGCCAGCGTGCAGGCAGCCATCGAGCAAACCCGCGGTGTCAAGGTCGGCACTGCCGCGCCCGCCGAAGCCAGCGAGCTGCTGCACCTGGAAGACGCCATCCATCAGCGCATGATCAACCAGTCACGCGCCGTGAGCGTTGTCGCCAATGCGCTTCGGCGGGCCCGCGCCGGTGTCGCCAACCCGCGGCGCCCCATCGGCAGCTTCCTCTTCCTGGGACCGACCGGCGTGGGCAAGACCGAGCTGGCTAAGGCCATTGCCGCCACATACTTTGGCGCTGAATCGAACATGATCCGTCTGGATATGAGCGAGTACCAGCAGGTATCCGACGTCAGCCGTCTCCTCTCGGCCGGTGGTGACGAGGAGAAGAGCCTGCTGCTGGCCATACGGCAGCAGCCCTTTCGTGTCGTGCTGCTGGACGAGATCGAGAAGGCCCACCCCAATATTTTGAACCTTCTCCTGCAGCTGCTGGACGAAGGCCAGCTGACCGACACCAGCGGCCGCCCCGCCTCGTTCAAAGACGCGGTGATTATCGCCACCAGCAACGCCGGCGCCAACACCATCCGCGAACGGGTCGAGAAGGGCGAGGAGCTGGCCAGTTTCGAAAAACAGTTCGAGGATGAGCTCATCAACAGTGGCCAGTTCAAGCCGGAACTGCTCAACCGCTTCGATGAGATCGTCCTGTTCCGCCCGCTTAAGCCCGACGAACTCGTGCAGGTCGTGCAGCTGATGATGCAGGAGGTTAATGCGACGCTGGCTAATCAAAATATATCGGTGGAGCTGACACCGAGCGCCGCGCAGAAGATCGTGGCTGCCGGCTATGACCCGCGACTCGGCGCCCGTCCCATGCGCCGGGCCCTGCAGCGCGCCGTAGAGGACAGCATCGCCGCGCGTATCCTAAGCGGCCAGACTAAACCCGGCGACCACGTCGTGCTGGACGCGCCGGATATCATCACCGGCGAGACAGCCGCTTGAGGCGCATAGCCATGCCCCAGCCGGGCTTAGGCCGCGCCAGGTTCAGCAAGAGTCGCTGGTATGGTGCCGGAAGTAATGATCGTGCCGGCAACTGCGGCAGTGTGCCCTTCGCGCATTGCCTTCATGCTGTCCAATGCGTCGAACGGTGTCGCATCGGCATACACGAACAACTGGACATCTGATGCTTGCTGTATCAGCCGCAAGCATTGCTCGTCAACGCCCCCAAGCCCCATAGCCAGCATGTCAGCGGCGGCAATAGTTTTGTAGCGCTTCGCCTGCGGATGCTTTGCAGGGTCCTCAGTATAAATCCCCGGGAACTTGGTAGTCTTTAGCGCGATGGACTCCATCTCCGGAAATGTCGCACTCTCCAGCAGCGTGTAATCCATGACGGCTGCGTCGGTCGTCTGCTTATCTTTTCCGCTGCCGCCGGCAATAACAACCACGCGTTCGCGGCGGTATGCTTCCATTGCCGCCTCGGGGCAGTAGGCATCAATCGTGCCGACATGCGGATCGGCATAGCCCATACCGGGGGCCATAAGCATCACATGCGGCACCTTCTCATCATCCAGCGCGGCGCTGAGCATCGCCGCGTTCATCACTGTGCCCAAGCGGCCGACTACGTCTGCCCGGCGGTGCACTTGGCTACCTTCCGGTAAGCTATCATAAACGTTCCTGCCGCGTACGATATTGCCGGCACCGGGCACTACCATGAGACCATGCAATACCAGCCGGCCCATATTCCGCTGGACTTCGCCAATCTGCTCCGCGGAACGCCGCAAGGCATCCGGCGTCCACAGCTCTCCGCTTCCGTCCGTAGTAAGCTTCTCTCCGGACTGTTTCAGATGGCCAACAATCATTACCAGAGAATATAGCCGCTCACGCAATAGCCGTCAATCATCAGCCCTTGTCTATCTATCGATGATCTTCGTGCCGACCGGATCACCGTGCACAGCCTTGAGCAAGTTGTCAGTCTGCATGGCATCAAAGACGATCACTGGCATACGCTGTTCCATGGCCAGCCCCAGGGCGGCTTTATCCATCACTTTGATGGCGCTGTTCTCCAGGGCGTGCTGAAACGATAGCTCGTCAATCTTCTGGGCATCAGTGTGACGGGCCGGATCTTTATCGTACACGCCGGCAACTTTGGTGGCTTTGAGGACCACATCGCAAGACAGTTCCAGGCCGATGCTGACAGCGGCGGTGTCGTGGGTAAAGTAGGGGCGGGCAATACCGCCGGCCACGATCACTACACGGCCCTTTTCCAGGTGCTTCTCGGCCAGCCGGAATGAATACGATTCCGCCAGCTGCTCAGCATAGACGTTGCTCATACAACGCGTCTGTACGCCCTCGCTCTCAAAAATATCGGTCATGCCCATGGCATTGATGAGCCCGGACAGCATGCCCATCTGGTCGGCCGTTACCCGTTTGATGCCGTTGCCGGCAATCTCGGCACCGCGCACCATGTTGCCGCCGCCCACAACCAACACCAGCTGGCAACCGGTCGCCGCCACTTTTTTGCACTCCTGCGCCAAATAGCGCGCTACTGCCGGGTCAATCCCGAACTCGTGTTTGCCGGACAGCTGTTCACCGGACAGTTTGAGAAGTACGCGCTGGTACATTACCCGCCATTGTATCACGAGCCGGCGCGCCGGCTGCTATAGTAAAAGCATGAGAATCTACTCGTGGAACGTCAACGGCATCCGCGCCGTGCTCAACAAAGGGCTCCTGCAACCGTTTATCGCGGCAGAAAGGCCGGACATCCTGTGCCTGCAGGAGACCAAGGCCAAACCCGGCCAAGCCGAGGTTGATTTGCCGGAGTATACCGAATATTGGTATTCCGCCGAGAAGCCGGGCTACTCCGGCACGGCGATCTTTTCCAAACCCCAGCCGCTACAGGTGGTCAACGGCCTGCCGCACGACATTATTGACCGGTTCGGTGTAACGGGCGATACCTATGGCGACCCTAATCTGGAGGGCAGGGTGATCGCTGCCGAATATGGCGCCTTCTGGCTGGTCACGGTCTATACGCCGAACGCCAAGGATGATCTGACACGGCTTACCTTGCGCCACAAGCACTGGGACCCGGCATTTCTGGCCTACTGCCAGCGGCTTGAGGAGTCTAAGCCCGTGGTGTTCTGCGGCGACCTTAACGTGGCGCACACCGAACTGGACCTGGCCAACCCCAAACCTAATGTCGGCAAGAAAGGCTTTACAAGCGAGGAACGCGAGGGTTTTCAGCACTTTCTGGATGCCGGCTTCGTTGACACGCTGCGCTTATTCAAACAAGGCAACGGTTATTACACCTGGTGGAGCCATTTCGCGAACGCCCGTGCCCGGAACGTCGGCTGGCGCATCGATTATGTCCTCGTCTCTGCCAGTCTGAAAGCTAGGGTCACCGAGGCCAACATTCACCCGCAGATTACGGGCAGTGACCACTGCCCGGTCAGCATCGACCTCGACGTCTAGTTCCGTAGTCCCATATCAACAGGCCGATCTCATCTGTTCTGTTACAATGAGCCTATGAGAGATAAGACCGATGCCGACACCACCGTACAGGAACTAAAAGACGCTATTATCGCCTTTCGCGATGAGCGGGGCTGGCAGCGTGCACACTCGCCGCGCAACCTGGCCACATCCATTGCCGTCGAGGCGGCCGAGCTGTTGGAGCATTTTCAGTGGGGCGACCTGCAGGAGCGTGACCGCCAGGACATCGCCGATGAGCTGGCCGACATCGTGCACTATTGCCTCGACTTCGCCGCTGTTATGAACATTGATGTCAGCACCGCTTGCCGTCATAAACTGGCCGAGATACAGGCGAAGTACCCAACCAAGATATTCAATCCCGCCAACACCGATGACGAAGACGCCTACCGCGCCGCACGGCGCGCACATAAGGCCAAAAGGGCCGGCGTGTAATGGGGGCGACCATGCGCGAGATAGAAGTCAAGGCATGCATCCGTGATAGTACGCGGCTGAAGCGCGCGCTTCGCGCGAGCGGTATCAGGTTAGGTAAACCCGTCACGCAGCACGATGTAGTATACAGCCCGCCGGGCGCTCAGAGTGGGCAGAACGTCGCCTGGCTGCGCATCCGTATCGAGAATGGCAGGAGGACTATCCTCACCATGAAACGCCGCATGGGCGGCGGTGCCCATCTCGATAAGGTCGAGCACGAAGTCGTGGTGAGTGACGCCGGCGAGCTGGCGAATATCATCACACACATCGGCTACGAACTGTTCTCGGACCTCACGAAAATTCGGCGGGCCGGGCATAGCGGCGACGTTGAGATTTGTCTTGATGAAGTCTTGAACCTTGGCATTTTTATCGAGGCGGAACGCCTGTGCAGCGATGACGCCGATGGTGCGGCCGTCCAGACCGAGCTATGGCAGCTGCTCGGCACCTTCGGCATAACCGAATCCGACCGGGTGACAAAAGGCTATGACGTGCTGATGCGTCAAAAGCTCGGGCTGGAGTAAAGGCTTATGGACTACAAGTATTGGCGCAAGCAGGCTAGCGATATGCCGCTCTTTGCCGACTTGCTGTGGAGCCGGCCGGAAAACCGGACGCTTGCCGGCAAGCTGCTGATTGTTGGCGGTAACAGCTACGGTCTGGCCGCACCGGCTGCAGCATACAACGAGGCGCTGCAGGCCGGCGTCGGCGAGGCGCGGGTACTGCTGCCGGATTCGCTTCGCGCAACGGTCGGGCACACGTTTGCCGCCGGTGAGTTCGCGCCCAGTACTCCCAGTGGCAGTCTTAGTCAAAAAGCATTAGCCGAACTGTTGCCGGCAGCCAGCTGGGCCGACGGTGTCCTATTGGCAGGCGACCTGGGCCGTAACAGCGAGACGGCGATTCTGCTGGAAAAGTTCGCCGCGGCCTACCATGGCCCGCTCATCATCACCAAAGATGCGGCAGATTATTTTACGGCCGCGCCGCAAAGTATAGTAGCACGGCCCGGCACCACCCTGGTACTCAGTTTTGCACAACTGCAGCGTTTGGCTACAGGCGCCCATTTCAGCCGACCATTCCGCTTTGCCATGGATGCGCTCCATTTGGTCGAGACGCTCCATACGTTCACCACAGTTCACGCCGCCGCTATTGTCGTCAAGCATGCGCAAGCCATGTTCGTGGCTAGCCAGGGCGCCGTAAGCAGCACCCGGTTGACTCAGGATATGGAGTTCTGGCGTGTCAAAACCGCCGCCCACACAGCTGTCTGGCAGTTACAGAATCCTCAAAAGCCGTTCGAAGCCCTCACAACAGCCGTGTACCACATTGCTACAAATAAAAAAGAAGCCTGATTGGCTCCTTTGTAATTCGTATGGTGGGCGAGAAGGGAATCGAACCCTTAATCCGTGAGGAACACGATTTTGAGTCGTGCGCGTATACCAGTTCCGCCACTCGCCCGTGCTATCAGAGGTAGATTGTACTATAATTTCCCCTGTAAAACTAGCATGAGTTTTATATAGGTATGCAACCGAACGACCCCCTGTTTGCAGGCAACAGCCAACCCGCCACACCGGCGGGCGATACCAACGGCTATCTGTTGCCGCGTTCGGAGCGGCGCATTACGCCAAGCGGCACGCAAGCGGGCGCCAGCGAAGCGGCCGACCTCATCCGCAAAAAAATCGCGGCTATTTATGCCGAGGAGCCGGACGCGCAGCAAGAGGAACGGGAAGCTGCTGTGGTCAAGCCGCGCAGCAAACATCAGCAGTTCATGTATGAGCTGACGACCAGCGGCAAGAGCCTGGCCGAGATACAGACCGCCTGGCACCAGTACTATGCCGGCCTGCCTGATGCCGAGAAACATGCGGTCTGGCAGGAATTTTACGAGGCTACTGGCGCTGTCCGCAGTAGCAGCGGGCCGGCGGCGGCCACCGTTTTTAGCCCCGCGGCACTGCCTGCCGCTCCGCGTACGCCGGCCACATCATCAGTGCCTGTTCCACCGGCCACCCCTGCCGGCGTGATCGTGTCGCAGCACCACCAGCTGCCGCTCAACCCAGCTGCAGCCAAGCGCGCAACGGTAAGTCTGCGACAAACCATCCGCAGTACCGTCACGGCAAATGGCAAGCTCAACGCGCGGCACCACCTGCAATCGCTACTGTTCGGCCTGGCTGTTGGTTGCGTAACGCTGGTCGTTTTCTTATTCAGTTTTTTCAATGAGGTCATCATCGCGCCGTTCATCCAGCCGGGCCGAACAGCCGGTGCTACGCCGATCATCGTTGACCCCAGCGCCGTGACAGCCACGAGCACGCCGGAAGTCATCATCCCTAAAATCAATCTGGAGATACCAGTCGATTTTACCCAGACGTCAACCAACGAAGCCGACATTGAAAATGCACTGGAAAACGGTATTGTGCACTACCCCTCGACGGTCATGCCGGGCGAGCAGGGCAATGCAGCGTTTTTCGGCCACTCCAGCAATAACATCTTCAACCCGGGCAAGTATAAGTTTGCCTTCGTACTCCTGCATGAGCTGGTGCCGGGTGATACGTTTTACATCACCTACGGCGGCAAGGTGTACATCTATAAAGTCTTCAGCAAACAGATCGTCGACCCGAGCGATGTGGGCGTACTGAACAATATTGCGGGGCATACCGCCACCGCTACGCTCATCACGTGCGACCCGCCGGGCACCAGCTTGCACCGGTTGGTGGTAGTCGGCGACCAGATCAGCCCGGACCCCGCCGGTAACAACGCCGGTCAGAATACCACTGCCGCAACCGTCTCTTCCAGCCAGCTACCGGGCAACGGCCCGACCTTGTGGTCACGCCTGTGGCACGCGGTTTTCTAAGGCTGCTACTGGTCGGCGGGCGTCCGGAGAGAGGTGCTGGTTAGCAGCTCCTGCGCGTGGTCGGTTGCGGCTGGCACAAAGGTGTACAGGAAGGTGTAGTTCGGATCGAACAACGGCTGGTAACGCGGATCGGCCGAGACAAGCGTTTGACGGTTCTGGCCGTCGTAGTCAAAGACAATGGTTTGACCCTGGCTGATGTACAGCAAGTGCGCGCCGTCCATCCAGGCGGCATGCGCCTGCGGCGCCTCTAACGTATTTGGCACCGTATATGTAAAGCCTAATTCGTTCGCCAGGTCATAGGCGGCAAAGCTGGTCCCGCTCTCGAATAGGATATATTGCGCGCCAGGTGCCACCGATACATACGAGATGTTTTTGAGGTGGAATGTCCGCACCGGCACTGCCACGCCCAGTAGCGGGTTCGCAACTTGGGTAGCGGGATCTTTGTAAATATAGCCGATGTCTTCACTGGCGGCGTTTGCCGCGGCATACAGGTCGCCGTCGTAGTCGGCGAGTGCCAACAGATAGGTCGTATTGGCAGCGGACCGACGAATAAGGCTCGCCTTTTGATCTTCCAGGAGATTGATGTCCACCTTGCCAGTATCAGCCGGATCGGGTGTTGCATAGAGCAAGGTGCTGTCGCCGGCAGTCGCAAACGCTAACACCGGCACGGTGACGTAGGGCTGCAGCGTGGGCGCCGACAGCGTCGCCCGCGACAGCGTGCGCGCGACAGTGTTGAAGACGATATACCGATCATAGTGCTCGTTGCTCATCTGCACCTGTACACCGGTCAGAGGCAGCGCCAGTTTAGCCGTCAGATTGAACGAGTCCGTTGGATTACTGCGGCTGAGCATGATATATTCGGTCTTTTTATCAAACGTATGCTGCAGGAGCACATCGTTGGAATCACCCGACCACTCCACCAGTGCTAACGTCTGTGCCGCATCACTGCTGGACGTCAGGATCCCGTCGGGTAGGGTGAGAAGCGCCGGGTCGCGCTGCGGTTTGGTGAGATCGTACATATCAAACGATGTCAGCGACCCCGGCCGGGTCACCAGCAGCCAGCGACGGTCCGGACTCTCGGTTACCAGCGCCGGTGCAGCGTTGTATGTCTGGCGTGTCGTGGCGGTCAGCGACGTCGGAAAGAGGAATGGGTAGGTGTACGATTCTACCTCGCCGCCCTGTATGGCGATCGACCGTTGCCACGTCCGGTAGCCAGTGCGCGACAGCGCGAACGAATAGTTGCCGGCAGGCAGCGTCAGTTTCGTGTTGGTGTTGTCTTTGTAGCGCGTGCCGTCGATAGTAATCTCGGCCGAGCCCGGCCTGCTGGACAGAAACAGCAGGCCGCTCTGGATCACCTCACCGTTTTTGTAGCCGAAGCCATAGGCCATAAACACCAAAATAGTAGTCAGCAAAAGCAGCGCCACGCCGATCAGCACATAGCCGAGCAGCACCATAGCGTCGTTCCGTCTCCGGTGCTGCGGGTCCATAAAATCCATAAAGTAGTAGCTATCCGTTTTGGTTCAATGAGACAAAAAACTGCCGTTCATTATTATACGCCTACCGAGCGGCACCGTGCCCGTTACGGCTGTGCTTGCATGGCAACGCGCACCGGGTTACTATAGAGGTAACTGCTTAAGCGAACAGAGGGTACAGGTTACACGTGGCCGGACAACAAAAAATCTGCAGGCAAACAGAACAACAGGCGAGGGGTGGTGATGGGCTCGCACGTGATTGAACTGAACGGCAAGCGCTATGACGCTGCCACCGGGCAGTTGCTTGGCGACGCCCCGGCGGTGCGGGCGGTACAGCCGGCGCAGGTGATGGGACGGAATATCGATGGCGTCCATCGTGGCGCCGCGCCGCGTATACCGCATGCCGCCCATGTGCCCGCCCGGGCGCTACACGGTGCCAAGCAACAGACTGCCGCACCGGCACCGCACCGGCCGGCAGCACCAATGCATCCCGGTGCGACCGTGGTGCATCCTCCGGCCAAAGCGTTTGATATCCACCGGCCGCAGGCACAGCAGGCAGCAGCCCGCCATTTGCAACATTCCAAGACGCTCATGCGTACGGCCGTGCACCGCCCCGATGCATCGCTGAAGCGGCGCGTCAAAGCCGTTACCCGCACCGATATTTTGGTTAAAACGCCGCTGTTTGAGGTGCTTCCCAAGCACTCCGTGCAAGCAGTTGACGAGAAACGGCTGCATCGCGCCCAGCGGGTCGCGAAAAGCAAGCTCATTACCCGGTTTGGCAACGTCCACTTCCAGCCGATGGCCCAGCCGACGATGCATGCCAGCATCTCACTGCCTGTGTCGCAACCCAAGACCACGGCGTTGTCGGATATCGTCTCACAACCCCGGCCGGCCCGCCAGCCGTCGGCCGATGTCTTTGAGCGCGCTTTGGCCATTGCCAGCAGCCATCGTGAGCCGCCGCATCCGGTCGCACACCATGCCAAGCGGGCGCACCGCGGGCGACGCGTGGCAAGCATTGCCGCTTCCAGCTTGGCAATCCTACTCATCATAGGCTTTATTGGGTACCAGAACGCCGCTAGCCTTCAGCTGCGCGTGGCATCGGCGCGGGCGGGCATCAATGCTTCGCTGCCGACATGGCGACCGAGTGGATACCGTATCGGTTCGCTATCCTATAGCGCCGGTAAGGTCACTGTCAGTTTCCGAAGTACTACAGCCGTGGGACACGATTTTAGTCTTACCCAAACTGCGTCTAGCTGGGACAGTGCGACGCTCCTGAGCAATTTCGTTTACCCTAACAACGACAGCTCGTACGATACGATTAATGCCGCGGGTAGTACTATCTACACCTACGGCAATAATAATGCCACCTGGGTCAGCGGTGGTATCTGGTACCGCTTGACCAGCAATGGTAACCTGAGCAATAGCCAGATTGTTCGCCTCGCCACAAGCATGTAGTCAACGCGCTATTTGGGTTCTAACAGATTATCTTCTATAATACAGCTCATGAAACCGGCACGGTCACGATTTGCCCCGAGCCCGACGGGCTATTTGCATGTGGGCGGTATCCGCACTGCGCTGTTCGCATGGTTGGTAGCGCGACGAAGCGGCGGGCAGTTTATCCTGCGGATTGAGGACACGGATCGTGCCCGGCATGTTGCAGAGGCAGAGCAGCACATCATCAAGAGCTTGCGCGCCTTGGGGCTGGCATTTGACGAAGGCCCGGATATTGGCGGCCCCTTTGGGCCGTACCGCCAGAGCGACCGCTTGGACATATATAAGACATGGGCCGAGCGGCTCATCCAGGCCGGCCGTGCCTATGCCGACCCGTACTCACCCGAACAGGTAGAGGCGTTCCGCAAGGCGGCCCAGGCAGCCAAAAAGCCGTTTCTGTTCCGCGAGCACCGGCCGGCCGAACCCAAGCCGTGGGATGGCACGACACCGCTGCGCTTCCTGTCGGAACCAAAGGCGCACCGTTGGCACGACGAAGTCATGGGCGACCTGCACACCGGCCCGGAAGTGGTGGACGATTTCATCCTCATCAAGTCCGACGGCTATCCGACCTACAACTTCGCGCACATCGTGGATGATGCCGAAATGCACATTACGCATGTCATCCGCGGCATTGAGTTTGTCAGCAGCACGCCGAACTTTATGAATCTGTATGAGGCGCTCAACCTGCCGGTACCCATCATCGCCTCTATGCCGCCGATCCTTGGGCCGAGCGGCACCAAGAAATTGAGCAAGCGCGACGGCGCCAAAGATGTGCTCGACTACTTGCGCGACGGCTATCTGCCCGACGCGTTTCTGAGCTTTATCGCGTCGCTCGGCTGGAATGACGGCACCGAGCAGGAGATATTCACACGGGAAGATCTTATCCAAAAATTCAGTTTGGCCCGCGTGCACCGTGCCGGTGCCCGCTTTGACGAAAAACGGCTGGCGTGGACCAACGGCATCTTCATCCGCCAATTACCGCTCGATGAGCTCTTCGTAACCGTGCAGGACTTTTGGCCCGATGAGGCAAAAGACGCCGGCGACGACTATAAACGCCGCGTACTCGCGCTCGTGCAGGACCGCCTGAAGTTCGCCAAAGAACTGCCCGAGCTAACCCGCTTCTTCTTCACCGACCTGCCGGTCAACCCGACCCTCTGGCAGGAGCATACACAGCTCAAAAAGCTAAGCAGCGACGAGCTTAAGACTCTGCTGCTACAGTCACGGGAAAGTTTGGCGGCCAGCGACTTTGGTCTGGATGACCTAACTACACGGCTGAACGCGCTCCTTGAGCAAACACAACAGAAGCCGGCCGTACTGTTCAGCCTCATCCGTATTGCCACGACCCAGGCGCCGTTCAGTCCCGGCCTCGCCGACACGTTGGCCGTCCTCGGCAAACAGGTGTCGCTCCGCCGCATTGATGCCATGCTGGCCACTATGTAGCTCTATACCGCGCACAGCGGGACGTAATTTGCTACAATTGTGCTTATGCACGATGATGTTCGACCGCCGGAGTGGCCGCGGCAGCAGCCATTGCCGCATGCACCCGATGGTTCGCCGGCTGCCGGCTCACTATTCCGACCGCACGACCACGCCGGCACTGCCCCCGAAGACGTGGACGAAGCCAAGATCGAGCGTGAGTTCGGCCCGCCGCCGGATAACGGCGCGACATCGCTGCCCGGCACCCGCCGGTTGGGTACGTTCAAGCTGTTGCCGGCCATTACCTTGAGCCGCCTGATACGCCGCCGCGCGACCAAACGCGAACTCTTATTCATAAGTCTGGGGCTGCTTATTGTTTTATGCGGCGGGGCAGCCTCATACGTGGTATTGCACAATTACAAGCCGACGGTCGCGAAAATTGTCGCCCCCATCGTGCACCCCAAGCCCAAGCCACCGACGACCGTTGCCAGCACGCTGACCGGTCTGCAGGTTGATCCAAGCATCAACAAGCGTCCCGTCACGGCAGTGATGATAGAGAACAGTCCGGACGCCCGGCCACAGTCCGGCTTGGATACAGCCGGAGTAGTATTTGAAGCAATTGCTGAGGGTGGCATCACCCGCTTCATGGCGCTCTACCAGGATACGACGGCCGATTACATCGGCCCGGTGCGCAGTTCACGCTTTTACTATCTGCAATGGGCGCTTGGCTTTGATGCGGCGTACGCTCACGTCGGCGGCAGCCCGGAGGCGCTGCAGGACATTAAGAGCTGGGGCGTCAAAGACCTCGACCAGTTCTACAACGCCGGCGCCTACGAGCGTATCAGCAGCCGTTATGCACCGCATAATGTCTATACCTCGTCCGCCCAGCTGAGCGCGCTGGAACAGAGCAAAGGCTACACGACCAGCAACTACACCGGCTTCGCCCGTAACGCCACGGCTACACCGGCCGCCCAGCCTACCGCCACCAGTATTGATATGACGTTCTCGGGCTATTATTACAATACGCACTACGACTACGATGCCGCGACCAATACCTACAAACGCTCCGAGGGCGGGGCGCCACACATGGAGTTGCACAAAGACGGCTCACAGGTACAGATCGCACCGACAGTGCTGGTAGCGCTCATCATGCCGTACAGCCTGGAGACGGACGGCTACCACTCCGACTACCAGACTATCGGCAGCGGCAAGATGTATGTCTTCCAAGGTGGTGCGGTGCAAACCGGTACCTGGACTAAGAGCGGCCGCACCTCACAGTTTGTCTTTACGGACGACCGGGGCCAGCCGCTCAAACTTGACCCCGGCCAGACATGGATCAGCGCTTTGGCTAGCACCGGCGCCGTAACATATAAATAGAGGGTAGGATGGATTACCAGCAAGGCCTCCGGATACAAATCCGCGCCTATCTCATCTTCGTTATCCTTATCGAGAACCTGCTGCTCATTGCAGCCCTCTGGTTTGTAGCGACCCACTACCACGAGCTGCCGCTCATCGACCTGGCATTTGGTGCCTATGGTGTCAGCGTCGTCATGACGTTTATCATTGCCTTCGCAGCGGCCGATTACGCCATGGAGCCGCTCCGTGCGCTCTGGCAGATCATCGTGCACATCGCGCCGGGCGAGCAGCAGGTGGCGGCGCCCGATTTGAGCAAACTGGTGGTCGGCCGGGTGCTCGTCACGCAGTTAGCGGCGCAGATCTACCAGATTGCTTCGGTGGCCGAAAAAGCAGCCGGCACTGAACTCAAACAGTCCAACAGCCTCAAAGCGAACTTCGTAGCGAACAACTTGCCGCTGCCGTTCTTTGTCCTGGGCAGCGACCAGACCATTTTGTTTGCGAACCAGGCGGCCTGTGCCTACATTGGCCGCGAGCCAGACAACGTCACCGGCCAGCATATCAACAGCGTACTGAATATGTCGTTCCCCAGCGAGCAAACGCTCAGCGCCTGGCTGGAGCAGGCCAAGGCATCGGCCGTGACCGCGACCAGCAGCTGGGAGCGGGTCCGTCTGAACGTGACCGACAACCAGCCGACGCGTCTGTTCGACCTGGCCGCTTATTACAACAAGAGCAACACCCAGGGCTACGAAACGATGCTGGTGCTATTCGACCATACCAAGCAGTACAGCCAGGACGATCAGGCCATCAGCTTCATCGCGCTGGCTGTGCACGAGCTGCGCACGCCCATCGCGCTGCTGCGCGGCTATGTCGAGGCCTTCGAGGAGGAGACACGCGGCACGCTCAGCTCTGAGCTGGCCGACTTTATGTCCAAGATGCAGGCCACGACCCAGCAGCTTACCATGTTTATCAACACCATCCTCAATGTCGCCCGGGTAGATAACGACCAGCTGGTGCTGCGGCTGCACGAAGAAAACTGGGCGGCCATCCTCAAGAGCACCATCGATATGATGTCGCTGCGGGCCCGGGTGCGCGGCATTACCCTTACGCTCGACGTAGCTGATGACCTGCCGACCGTTGGCGCCGACCGCGCCAGTATCCAAGAAGTCATCAGCAACTTGATCGATAATGCCATCAAATACAGCGCGCAGTCGAAGGAAATTGCCGTCAAGAGCTACCGCAATAGCGAAGGCTTTGTCGAAACCACCGTGCAGGACTGGGGTGTCGGCGTGCCGACGGCCGTCATTCCCAATCTGTTCACCAAGTTCTACCGCGACCACCGGAACCGCGCGCAGATCGGCGGCACCGGCCTGGGGCTGTACCTCTGCAAAGCTGTTATTGGTGCCCACGGGGGTAACATTTGGGTCAAGAGCAAGGAAGGCGCCGGGAGCACCTTCGGCTTCACCCTCCTGCCGTACAGCCGGCTTGCCGCCGAAGCCAAGACGACCGATAATGAAGAGATTGTCCGCAGCCCGCACGGCTGGATCAAGAACCACTCACTCTACAGGAGGTAACGACATGGAACCAGCAACCACCCGACCAACCAACCACCGCGGCAAGCGCGT
Organism: Saccharimonadales bacterium (SeqCode); assembly: GCA_035545555.1. Classification (GTDB taxonomy): domain Bacteria; phylum Patescibacteriota; class Saccharimonadia; order Saccharimonadales; family UBA4665; genus JANWHZ01. The sequence goes on from DASZYD010000019.1 coordinate 30,928, forward strand.
TCTCTGTATCGAGGATGAGTACTTCATCAGCGAGCTCTATGCCCGAGCGTTCAAGAAGGGCGGCTACGACGCCGACTTCGAGACCGACGGCCAAAAGGGCCTGGCCAAGGCCCAGACCAACCAGTACGACATCATCCTCATCGACCTGATGGTGCCCACCATCGACGGCATCGAGATTCTGCACACACTGCGCGACCCGGCCAAAACACCACAGCTGAAGGCCAAGGTCATTATCATCACCAATCTTGAGCAGCGCGAGGAAGTCCGCGGCGACATCGAACGTCAGGCCGACGGCTACCTCATCAAAGCCGAGATTACCCCCCACGAACTCGTCGAATTCCTCGATCACTTAGATGTGTAGGGCCGTTAGATCATTTGACGGCGGGTGATAAGCGCTATATGGTGTACGTAGGAAATCTAACAGCCAAAGGAGCTTCTGGTGCTCAATAAACTCGGATCGTTCGTTGCCACATATCGCTGGTGGGTCATCGGTGCCTGGATCGTACTGGCCATCGCTATCACCGTCTTTTCGCCGAAGCTCAGCAGTGTGACCAGCAGCGACCAGACCAGCTTCCTGCCAAGCAAGTACGAGACGGTTCAGGCCCAGCACATCGCCGAAAAGGCGTTTCCGGCAACCAAAAATGATGTCGAGATCCTGCTCGTAGAACGCCAGGACGGCAATGTACTGACCGCCGGCGACAAGCAGGCGGTCCAGGCATTCGCCGGCAACTTGCAGGCCAAACACCTGCCGAGCGTCGCCGCGGTGGTTGCGTCGCCGCAGGCGGTGTCAGCCGACGGCACCGCGCA
>DASZYD010000020.1:0-56022 GCA_035545555.1 Saccharimonadales bacterium (SeqCode)
CATTACGGATTTTGTTGAGTACTTCGGCCTTGGTGTTTTGGTCAATGGGGATACCGGTCGGCATGTCTGTTGCTCCTTACTGGTTACATATATTCTGCCTGTGGAGTAGACAGTGTGTCCAGTTTAACTAGAGCGGGACAGTTAGCCAGATATTGGTCATTCTAAGCACCTCTTTTTACTACGGAAGATTTCAGTACCCAGAAGCACCAGATGCTCCGTGGTATGACGGTGCTCATAAGCCACTGATTTCTAAGCAGCTTTTCGACTTAGTCCAAGAGACGCGAGGGGTTAATAAGGGGCTATGGGGCTCAAAAACCTTTGCCTTTCGCGGAATCCTAAAATGCGGCCAATGCGATGCGGATATCACCGCCCAGGACAAGTTTAAGACGCTGAAAAATGGTGATGTGAAACGATTCGTATACTACAACTGCACACGCCGCAAAGACCCGAATTGCAAAGAAAAGTACGTGAATGAAGACCGGCTTTGCGAGCTTATGAATGAGTTTATCGAGGCCCATCATAGCGAGATCAAAATAACGGAAAAGCTACGAGCAAAAGTAGATAAGCACATGTACATCACCAAGACGTTGCTAATGCACTACAAGATCGAGCAAAAGCTAGACGAGCCATTCATAGAATATGCCCGGTATGTGCTACTAAATGGCACGGAGAGCGAGAAAACGGGACTGGCGGCCGGCATAGAAACGATTTTACAACTCAATCACGGCCAGCTTGAGTTTTATGCTAAGTAGCTCAAGTTAGGTGAGTTGCCGCAAGTAAGATAGCGATCAGCGCATCCACGCCTTTGTCGGCTAACCACTTAACCACGCTGATTATCTTTGGTTTGTCCTTTGACTCTTTTTTGAGCTCGTCCAACAATTCCTGAACTTTTTGTTGTACCTCTGGGTCGTATTGGGATAAGTTGATAGTTTGAGTGATTTGCTGCGCCTGCTGTTGGCTAATAGTGAGATTCAAAACCACCTTGCTATCCGGTGCAGATTGTTTGGCTGCCTCGTTGTCTTTATCTCCGTCTCCGCCATATCCCCACGTTTCCAGCTCCTCGATCACCGACTTTATAAAAGCTTCTGCGTCGTTAAGCCCGCTTTGGTATGATCTGGCATACGCTGCACTATTGTCGCCACCCATGGTGATGACGCTTGGGTAAAAGCGTATTCTGTCGGCTCGCTTTTTGTATGATTCACCCATTCGTTCACAGGTGGACGTTATGGTATTCCACCAAGTAGTAAAAGTTGAATCTTTGTTGTTCAAGTTTTTGAGTTCCGGGATCTTCTCTAGCTTTGTAGTGAAGAATTGAATCAGCTTATCGGTATTCATATCTGTTGATTATAGCCTCTCCGGCATCAGTCGGATAGGTCTAGGGAACGGGTCGGGTTTTGGGCTGCTTGCTCGCTCAGGACGGGAGCAACTGGGTTCGAACTAAATTACAGGGGTGAAATGAAAGAACCGCCCTTTCGGACGGTTCCAACATTGTGTGCTTTGCAATCGGCACATTGCTTCTTGTCTGAGCAAGGAGAGAAGTTATTTCAGGTCATAGAACCTGGTCATCGCTTTTCTCTGCTTGCTCTGGCTCCGGGGACTGGATTCGAACCAGCGACCTAGTGGTTACACTTGCCCATGACTTTCGTCGTGGCGTGGACTATCTCATCATCCATATGGATGTAGGGCGCTTATGAGAGATTATTGTTAGGCTCACTCTCTAGTCTCTGAACCTTCCAGAGGCCTTGATCCTACCTCTGGCTTGGCTGCGGATTGCCATATCGCCATCTGGCGACGCAGGCTTCCCGACAGTTCACCCTATGTTCACTTCGGCGTTACCACCGAAGGCTGCAGAAGCCTCTCGGCCTACAGCCACCCGCTCTACCGCTGAGCTACCCCGGAATAATAAAAGAACATCTTAACATCCAGGCTCATTATATTCTATCCTTGGAGAGGTTTAAGACAAGGCGATTATAGCTGATCGGGCGCTCTCTGGCAACTCAGGCTGCGAGCAGTGATTGTTCGAGCGGCGATGGCGGCTGAACTGACGGCGCGCGCGTCGCCGCGATACGGATTGCAGCGGCGATAGTCCATGCCTGCCCCGGCTCGGGAACGGGTAGCGTCTGGCCGGGCGACTCGGCACCGAAATGCGCGAGCGCTTCATCGCGGTCGTACCAGACTTTGCCGTTGCGGCTTACATAGAAGAACTCAGAGAACTCGCCGGCCTCCTCTAAGCTATGTACCAGACGATGCTCCAGATCGGCAGCAAGGTGCGGCAGGCCAGCGCGGCGGAAGCCTTTGGCGATGTCAAAAGTTTCCTTGGGCCACACGGTATTGGGGCCGTGGTAGTCGATGTAGCCGAGCAGATCCCAGTGTCGGATTGCCCGGCAACGTACCCCGACGGGTGTTAAGAGTTCGGCGCTGTATACCATCCGGGCAATGGCTGCGACGTAGCGCGCGGATTGATCGGGCGGCAGGTCGTATAGCAGCTGGCTGTCAAGAAAGGCCGCAGGGTTGGATGTGATGGTAGCGATTTGCCGCGGCTGTCCGTGCGCATCGATATCTAATCCTTGGGCGAAATAGTGCTGATCTTCCATCCATAAAGAAGCTACGGTCTGATCGCGCAGCTGTTCGGCTTGCTCGTGCCAACGCTGCCGATCGGCATTTGAACCGAGGCCGAGCCGTATGCCAGCCTGTAGTGCGTCATAGGCGTAGCCTTGTAACTCGATTGAGACAATACCGCCGTCGAAGTTAGGCGTTGCGCCGTCGGCATGGAGGTAGGAGGTGTAGGAGTCCTTCCACGATTGGTTCGCAAGGCCGTTAGGATTGAGCCGCTTGTAGGGGAACAAGCCGACTGGCTGGCTGGCGATCTTGCCGCTTACCCAGTCCAGCGCAGCGACCAGGCAGTCGCGGACGCTCACGGTGCCGCCGTCTCTTCTGCTTAGTGTAGTGTGCAGGAGCTGTCCGCCGTACTTGTCGACATAGCGGCCGACGAGGCGGATGAAGAGCGGCGTGGCATCGTGGCTGCCATAGTAGACCATAGTATCAGTACCGTCGCCGCCCCACACGTGTTGCAGCTCGCGCAGAATGGCCTGCGAGTGTTCCGGAATGGGGTGGCTATTCAGCTGTAATGCCCGATACTCATGATGAATCTTGCCCGGCTCTTCTTCGCTGAGGCGGTCGGTTTTTGTGCCCTGCAGTTTGCAGAGCGTACAGATGATATGACGAACAAGCTTGGGATGTGTATCTAATAGATCTTCGGCAGTCTCAATAGAATCCCGACCGAATATGGCATATTGAAAATGAGGGCCGATACTGGCGAAAACGCCCCACTGTTCCGGCGCTAGGACGAGCTGGGCGAAATCGTAGTGGGGCGGCCAGTGATTGCTGAACAATGCCCTGATGCTTGCTTGACGGCGCTCCCTCGGTGCCTGCAGCCAGTGGTAGAGCGGATGCATAGTATGATCGTACCATAAGCGACACATAGCCGCGCTAGCATGATGGAGCCGGAATGTCGTTCTATCTGGCAGGGTTGCCCGGGAGTATCTGTTGGTAGACAGCAAGATAGTTCCTGGCCATTGCGCTAGCAGAAAAGCGCTGCTCGACGGCAGCACGGCAGGCAGCGCGGTCGAGCCGGTCGACCACAGCGACCTTAGCGGTCATCTCCTCAACCGTCTTACAGATATAACCCGTTTTGCCGTCTGCAATGAGTTCAGGAAGCGAGCCGCGGCCGAGAGCGATGACCGGCGTGCCGCACGCCATGGCCTCGACATTGACCAGCCCAAACGGTTCCTCCCATTGGATGGGGCTAAGGAGCGCAACGGCGTGCTGGAGGAGCTCGACTTTTTGCGCGTGATTCACCTCGCCTATAAATGTCGCGGTTTTATTGTCGAGCAGCGGCGCGACTTCTTGCTCGAAGTATACTTTGTCAACCGCATCTACTTTGGCGGCGAGCTTGATAGGAATGCCGGCGGCGCGTGCTACTCTGATTGCTTCAACCGGACCCTTCTCCGGCGACATGCGGCCGAGGAACGCCAGATAGGAGCGGCTGCCGGTGCCCACCGAAAACCGTTCGACTTCTATACCGTTGTACACATTGCCGACGTAGTGCAATGCAGGCATGCCACGGCGCTGGCTGAGGCTGATGCTGACGAATGATCGCTCCGCGAATGGCGCAAACGAAACTCGCTGGTCTTCCGTGCAGAGCTGGCCGTGGAGTGTGGTAACGACCGGCGTAGACAAGGTTCCGACGAATGGCAGAAGCCGCCAGCCGAGATGGTTATGGATGACATCGAATGATCCGGCCCGCAGGATATCAATCGCTTTGCCGGTGCCGATGTATTTGTACTTTTCGCGGAACTGCAGCATCTTCGGATCGGCGCGTAAGCTGTGCGGAAAGACGGGCAAGAGCTTGGCGCTGGTATGCGAATCGCCGGTAGCGATCAGCGTCACCTCGTGGCCCATCCGTACGAGTTGTTCGGCGAGGTTGGCGACCACGAGCTCGGTGCCGCCATAGCTCGTTGGGGGGACCGACTCTTCGAACGGGGCCACAAGTGCGATCCTCATACGCTGGCCCCGTTGATTATGGAGGTCATGTAATGCAGTGTGGCCTCAGCGATCTTGGGCCAGACAAAATTGTCGATGACGCGCTGCCGTGCGGCGTCGCTGTATGCTGCCTTGCCTTTCTGCAAGACAGTAGCTATACGATCGGCCATCCCGGATGCATCGCCAGGCGATACCAAGTAGCCGGTCTTACTGTCGATGACAGTATACTGCAGGCCGCCGGTGCGCGACGCGATGACCGGCGTGCCACATGCCATCGCTTCAAGCGGAACGATGCCGAACGGCTCATAGAGTGAGGGCACCACGCATGCGTCAGCTGCTACATAATAGGGCGCGATCTCTTCCTGCTTTTTCGCGCCAAGGAAACGGACGCGCCGGTGAATGCCAAGCTCTTTGGCGATCGTCGTCAACCGGTCGATCTCACCCTTGTCCAGTCCTTTCTTTTCAGAGTTTTGACCGCCGCCAACGATGTATAGCTTGGCTGTTGCTACTGCCGGCGGCAGCTGTGCAAGCGCATGCAGCAACACCTCAAGGCCTTTGCGCCACTCGATCCGCCCCACATACAACAGTATTGGGCGGTCCGTTGCGAGGTGCAGCCGCGACCGGGCACGCTGCTGGTCGCCCGGCTGGAAGAGCCTTGTGTCGACGCCGATAGGGATACAGGTAATCTTGCTGACGGGCACGTCAAAGAACTGATGTATCTCTTCCTGCTCGATCGGGCTGGTGGCGACTACGCCGTTGACCGTCTGCGCAATTTTTCTCTCCCATGAAGCGCGCGTCTGGAAGAATACATAGTCTTCCTGCTGGGCGATATACTCCTTTAGCGCGTTAAACCGTATCTGACCGATGGAATGATAGACGTGCACCTGCGGCAGTTTGAGCTGCCGGGCCAGCTTCATGCCGATGATGCCCGAGAACCAGTAGTTGGAGTGGATAATGTCGTAGTGTAGGTGTTCCTCGCTGATGAACTTGCGTACGTTTGCAGTAAATTCCTCGACGACGTACAGGAAGTTGTCGCGGGGCATGTAGTGTTTCGGGCCGGCCTTGACGCGGATGACGCGCAGCCCTTTCGCGACAGTGACGACATGTGTCTTGGTGATTTTATCCCAGCGGGTATAAATGTCTACCTCGGCGCCGAGCTTCACGAGGAACTTCGCAAGGTTCAGGACGTATACATTCTGGCCGCCGCTCTCTTTTGTGCCGATTTTGGCGAGCGGATCAGAATGGTCGGCGATCATCAGAACACGCATGAGTTGCTCCGTGTCTACACACCTTACGATTGCGCAATCATTGTAGCACAGCCCCGCTATATGGAGCGAGCGGACGGTAGTGCCGGCAGCGCGGTCACGTGCCGCAACCATTCCAGCGCGATTGCACACTGCTTTGCCTGCAGGAGCCGCACGGCCGGGTCGAGGCCGGCTGGGTTTGGGCCGGCGCTGTCGTCGGCAAAAAAGCCGGCGAGCACGCTGAGCACCGCGATATCGCAGAAGAGCTGTTCCCAGGGCTTCGGGCCGCCCTCAAGGTAGAGATTTACCAGCCACATCATCCGGTCAATCGTATCGCTGCCGCGGCTGGCATGATCCCAGTCGATCAATACGACGCCGTGGCCGGTGATGCATATGTTACCTGCCCGTAGATCAAGATGGACGAGATGGGTGCCCTCGAGCACGGCTTGGTTTTCGAGCGCGAGCAGTGTTGGTATGGCGGCTTCCAGCCATGTCCGCGGCACGCCCGCCAGGGCCGGAACATCATAGTCTTTCCGGACGACATTTTTCCAGCGCCGCATCGGCTGCGTTGCTTCGATGGTCGGCAGGTCGGGTGCAGGATAGGTAGCGACCGTAGCAAGGCAGTCGCTGACCTGCGGAATCATTGCGTCGTCCCATGGCGGCGGCCAGCTGCCGGTAATATCCTCGTGGATGAACACCACTGTGTCACCTTCCCGGGCCGTGCCCAGCAGTGCGGGAATAAACGGCGCATGGTATTGGCCGCAGAAGGCGATTTCCCGCTCCAGCTTTTCGCGTACATAGGGCTGGTCGGCAGACTTAATGAATACGGAAGTTCCGTCGGCAAGCGTCCCCTGCCACCCAAGCGCGGCAGTAAAGCCACGGGTTACGACCGGTGTGAGCACTTGCACGCGCTGCCCGAGCGCTTTATATGTTGCCGCTTCGACTGCCCGCGTGTTCATATGTTTTTATTTTTAATTCCTTCCTGTATAATGATACACGCATAGGTTGGAGCCAATAGTTGCGTTTGTCGCCTATCATTCGGCCTCCTCTGCCCTGTGCGTTATGAGATTACCCACTGCAGCAAGCGCGAAGTTTTGGCATGGTACGTCACTTGCCCGGAAGATATTGTGGCAAGCGCTCAACGGCGTTGAGACGCCGCGCCTATTGCTGACTGACATTGACGGCACGTTCATCGATAAGCAAGCTGAGCGTGGCGAGAGCCAGGCGGTACGGCGCCTGACGCAGTATCTGGCGCAAAAGAGCTATGGACTTGTTGCTATCACCGGCCGTGATCTGCCGATGATGGTGCGCGATCATAAAAAGGGCATCCTGCCCCTCTTTGATGTCGTGATTACCTCAGTCGGCACAGAGCGCTATATTTTGCGCAGCGGCGCGTATACCAAGGACGCACGGTATGAGAGGTATCTGGCGGAGACAATAGGCTTTGACCGGGGGCTTATCTTATCACACTGCCAGCGCTTTCTCACGCTTGTAAACGGCACACTGGCGCCACGGCATTCATTCCTAAAACATGTCAGCCTGCGCCTGCAGCCGCGTGACAGGTCTGATGCCACCCGGAAGGGCGTCAAGTCGCCGCAGCCGTTTAAAATATCATTCAATTTTTACGGTGACAAAAAAGTTTCAGCCTTTTTGTATGAGACGTTCCGGGCGCTGTTGGACCAGGCTGGTCTGGAGAATATCCGGCTGGTATTTTCGGTCGAACCGCGCGCGAGTCGGATGATTAAAAATAATATCGATGTGGTGCCGCTTGAAAAGAGCGGTGCGGCCACTATGCTCATTGAGGAAGTGCAGGCCGCGTTCGGAGATATTTTCAGCGTATATGCCGGAGATTCGATGAATGATTACGATGCCATACAGAGCGTGGGCGATGCCGCAGTTGTCGTCGGCAATGCTGATCCGGAGCTCATTGCACAGTTGGGCCTCAGCCGTTCGTTCGTGCCGGTGCGCCATATCGGCCGGAAGCGGGTTCCGCGTTATATCTACGTGGGGCCTACCACCATAGAGCGCGGTCCGGTGTCGTTATTGTCGGGAGTACGGTCACTGGAAGTGCTGCTGGCAAGCCAGACGGCTACGGCAATGGCGCCGGACCTGCTGTAGGTTACGCCGATGTTATGGACGCGCCGCGGCCATCGCCTGCTGGATGCGCCGGTTCTCATCCCGCCGCTTGAGTTCTTCGCGTTTGTCATATGTGCGCCGGCCCTTGCCGGTAGCGAGGCGGAGTTTGATGAAGCGGCCGCGGGTCAGAATCTCCAGGGGGATAATGGTGCTGCCCTGCTGTTTGGCGGCAATCAGAGCGTTGATTTCGCGCCGTTTGGCCAGGAGCTTGCGCGTGCGCGTTTGGTCCTCGGCACGAATGGGTATGCCGTTCGTGCCATTGATAGTGGCATTGATGAGCCAGAGCTCATCACCTTTAATGGTTACATAGGCGCCGCGCAGTTGGCCGTGGCCGAGCCGGAGCGCCTTGGCTTCGCGGCCATTGAGTTCCAAGCCCACGACAAGCGACTCGCCGAGCTGGTAATCGAAGCTTGCGCGCCGGTTTTGGATGGTCTTGCCGCTTGGCCGTTTTTTCTTCTGTGCCATAGCAGTAAGTATACGGCAGGCGGCTGCCTGTGCCCACCGGTGGTTACGGAAGATGCCCCAACACGCTGCCGTGCTTTACTCGAACGCGCGCCGGGCGGCGTTCCAGACGCTCGGATCGTGCAGCTTGACCATACGGTAGTACCAGTACTCGGCACCCCAGAGGTTGATACTCCTCATGCCCGTACCCTTGCCGAAGGCGATGGTCTGCTGCAGCCGCTGTGCATTGAACGACTTATTTTGCTCGGCCAGCGGAGTCTCGGGTATGGTCTGGCCGCGCGGCGGCCACGGCTCGGCCTGTAGCTCGCCGATGACCATATCGCGGTGATCGACTATTTTTTGCCAGCCGGCCAGGAAGGCATAATACCAGGCCGGGAACGGATACTGCAGGTAGCGGTGCGTGACCGTGGCATCCCAGACGCGCTGATATACGCTGACGCTGAAGGTGTCGGGCGTCGGTGCACCGACCGGCCAACCCAGGTCGTTGTTGCTGCGGCCGACAATGATGGGATGCCGCGGATCGAGCCGTTTTACCAGGTTGTATTCGTCCACCAGGCGCGAACGGCTGAAGTCCGTACAGGCACCGAAAAAGCCGTATTGCTTGAGAAAATACTCGTTCTCCAGCTGGTACGACTGCAGCGCGGGGTTATTTTTATAGCGGTTGACGACGGTCGCCATGAATGATTCCAGCTGCGGCTGCCACTGCCGGGTCGATTCGCCGTTGACCCACGACGGGGCGTGACATTCCGGCCAGCGCGGCTGGCGCAGGCCGACCACTAGGGTTACTTTGGCGCCGGCCGCCGCGGCTTGCTGCATCTCCCAATCCAGCTCGGAAAAATCATAGCTGCCGGGCGCCGGCTCGATGTCGCTCCAATAGCTGACCAGACGGAACTGGCGTACGTGCAAGTCGTGCAGGAGCGAGAGAAATGTCGTGTGCGGGTCAACACCCAAGAATGAGGCATAGTCGGCCACGAAGCTGACGCCCAGGTTGAGCGGCTGGTGGCGCTCTGACCAGATGTACCACTGGCCGATGCCGTACATGCCGGCAAACGCCACAGCGATAACAGTGACAAGCGTGATCACGCCTCGCCGGAGCCAGACGTTTTTGGGCAGCGCTATCGTCGCGCAGCGGTGGATGACAGCGACGCACCGACGCCCAAACGATGTAATGGATGTATAAAAGCCCGCCATGTGTATGTACATAATAATATATCGGCGGCGCTACCGCGGTCTATCGGCGCTATAATCGAGCCATGGCCTCTGTCTCAGCGCGTGCTCAAATATCTCAGCCACACTACAGCCCACCCATGAATACCTCACCACTGCGCGCCGGCCGGGCGCTCGAAATCGCCTGCGGGCTGATTCCGTTTGTCTTTCTGGGGCTGCTTGGTGTGGCGAGCCGTTTCTGGCTGCCGGTCGCAGCGGCGATTGTGCTGGTATATGCACTTGGCTGGCTGGTGCGGCTGTGTGGTTTTGCCTATCGGATGCTTGGCGCGTTCTACCACTACCGCCGGGCGGCCGCGACAGATTGGCAAGCGAAACTGGCCGCGCTGGCTTCCGAAACACTGCCGACGGGGATTGACCCGAGCCGGCTTCGCCATGCCGTTATCATCACGGCCTACAATGAGCCGGCGGCGGTGCTGGAGGCGACCATCAAAGCAGTGGCGGCGAGCGAGTATGACCGCAGCCGTATCATGCTTATCCTGGCCTATGAAGCGCGCGGCGGCGCGGCCATGGAGCGCGGCGTGCAACGTCTTATCCGCAGCTATGGCAGCCAGTTTGGCCTGGCGCAAGCCGTCAAGCATCCGGCCAATCTGCCGGGCGAGGCAAAAGCCAAGGCCGGCAATATTACGTACGCTGCCCGCTGGCTGAGCGGCTATTGCCGTGAGCAGCACATCCCTGCCGACCAGGTGCTGGTGACCACCCTGGACGCCGATAACCGGCCGCACCCCTGCTATCTGGCTGCATTGGCTTGGACCTATGCCATAACACCGCATCGCACGCACCGCGCCTACCAACCATTGCCGCTGTATACCAACAATATATGGGATGCGCCCGCGCCGGTTCGGGTGGTGGCGACCGATACGAGCCTATGGTTCATGATGGAGAGCATGCGCCCGCGCCGGCTCCGCCTGTTTTCGGCCTATGCGCAGAGCCTGCAGACGCTTGAGGAAGTCGGCTACTGGAACGTACGCACCATTGTGGAGGACGGGCACCAGTACTGGCGCAGCTACTTCGCCTTTCATGGTGACTTCCGGGCGGTGCCGCTCTGGCTGCCGATGTACCAGGACGCTGTCGTGGCCGGGCCATATTGGCAGACGCTGCGGGCGCAGTTCCGCCAGCTGTTACGCTGGGCGTGGGGCGTGTCCGACACGCCCTATGTCGTCCGGGAGGCGCTTGGCGACCGCCGCATCAGCTGGCGCGACAAGCTGCTCCATATCTACCGCCAGATGGATGATTATCTGACCTGGGCCACGGCACCGATTATTCTCGCCGTCGGTGGCTGGCTGCCCTGGTTCCTGTCGCCGCGTCCGGGTGAACTGACGCTTGCCCAGCTGATGATCCATGTGTTCAGCGTCATGCAGCTGTTGGCGCTCGCGTGCCTGCTGGTCGTTATAGCGGTATACGTGGCACTCCTGCCGCCCCGCCCCGCGCGATACGGCAATTGGCGCGGGGCGATGATGGTGCTACAGTGGGCGTTGGAGCCAATCACGCTGGTGCTCTTTTTCAGCCTGGCGTCACTAACGGCCCACGCCCGGCTTGTACTCGGTAAACCACTGGAGCGATTTGATGTCACGATCAAAACTATCCGTCCCGACAGCTAAGCTGCCCACTTTTTTGTGGGGTGCCGCCACGGCCGCCCACCAGGTTGAAGGTAACCAGCGGAACGACTGGAGCGAGTGGGAGGCGACCGTCGCTGACGGCTTAGCGGCCGATGCCGAGCGCCGCCTCAAAGCGAAAGGCGTACCGGATGATGCTGCCCTGCTGGCGCTGGCGCGGGATCCGCAGAATTATCTGTCCGCAGACGCGGCCGACCATTACCATCGGTACCGCCAGGATTTTGACATCTTGTACGATCTCGGCTGTAACGCCTATCGTTTTTCGGTCGAGTGGGCGCGGATCGAGCCCCGGCCCGGCGAGTACGATCAGCGAGCTCTCGACCATTACCGTGATATGGTGCGCGAACTCAAAAAGCGCGGCATCACGCCAATGATCACCCTGCACCACTTTACGAACCCGACCTGGCTTGCGGCACACGGCGGCTGGCATGGCCGTGAAGTCGTCGAACGGTTTGCGCAGTTCAGTACGGTGGTCGCCGGTTACCTCGGGCCCGACGTGACCTATTGGTGCAGCATCAACGAGCCGGGCAGCTATCTATTGGTGCGCTACCTTGGCGGCGATATCTGGCCGCGCTGGCCGGGCGGGGCCTTCAGGCCACTGGACGGCTACCGGTACTTGCGGAATGTCGTACAGGCGCACCGTGCGGCCCGCCGGGCCATCAAGGCGGCGAACCCGGCTGCCCAGGTTGGCGTCGCGCACGGCATGGTGCACTTCGAGCTGGCGCGCCACGACCCGGTCAGCTGGGTTATGAAGAAGCTGCTGGAGTATATTCCCGACACCTATTTGCTCAATCGCCTCAAGCACGATCTCGACTACATCGGCGTGCAATATTACATTCGTATGCAGGTAGCGGCCAGACTCGGCCATCCGGCGCACTGGACATCATATTGGGTTGGCCAAGAACCGCGCAGCCATACCGGCTGGGGTATCTACCCCGAAGGGCTCTATCACATTACCCAGCGCCTGAAGCGCTACGGCCTGCCGCAGATTGTCACCGAGAACGGCATTGCCGATGCGAATGACCTGCAGCGCGCCGGCTTTATCCGCGAACATATCGCCGCGCTGGACCGTTCGCGCGCCGACGGCGCTGACATCCGTGGCTATTTTTATTGGTCGCTGCTCGATAATTATGAGTGGAGCGAAGGCTTCTGGCCGCAATTCGGCCTGGTGGCAGTTGACCGCAAAACCCAGCAGCGTACAGTGCGGCCCAGCGCCAAGGTGTATGCCCAGATTATCAGGCAGCACCTTGCCGCATCCAAAAAGCGCCCCGCATAGGGGGCGCTCGCACGACAAGTGTTCTAAGGGGGCCTACTTCTTGCCGCTTGCAATGGCAATTTTCTTGGGCTTCGGCAGCTCCTTGAACGGAACGGTCACTTTGAGCACGCCGTTGTCAAACGCTGCGTCCACGTTGTCGGCGTCGGCGTACTCCGGCAGCGCGATGCGGCGGTAGAAGCTGGCGTGGCTTTCGCGCACCATGTAGCTGCGCTTCTTGCCCTTCGTATCTTCCTCTTTCTCGTGCTTCTCGCCCTTGATCTCCAACACGCCGTTGTGGACGCTGACCGCAACGTCGTCTTTGTCAAAACCAGGCGCCTGGACCTCGGCAACGAGTTGCTTGTCGTCCTCGCTGTATACGTCCATAGCCGGCATGCTCAGCGGTGACTGCACGGCCGGCAGGCCGGTGAAGAAGTTGTTGAACATGTCATCGAGCTGGCTGTGCAGACTGGTCAACCCTGCGAACGGGTCATCCCATCGAACGATATGTGCCATACGTATTCCTCCTTTTATATGGTTATCGCGCGCATATGGGGCGCTACATTCGACTATAGAAAAACTGGCACTCTCATGTCAAGAGTGCCAGAACAGCTTATGGCTACCTAAAAATCGATGCCCTTATTGGCCAGGAATTTATCATCAAAATGGTGCTTGATCTTGTGCATCTCGGTAGCTATGTCAACGAGTGGCAGCAGGGACGGTGGAAAATTGCGGCCCGTCAGGCAGAGGCTGGTGTTGGCTGTCCGGCTGCTGATAAGGTCGTGCAGGTGTTGCTCGCCCAGCAGCCCGTCATGCGCAGCGTTGTTGATTTCATCGCAGATGACGAGGTCGAAGGTGCCGCTGGTAGCGCAGCGCAAAGCCTCTTCGTAGGTTGCAATTGCAGCGGCTGTATGTTCGGCAGGCGTACGCTGCTCCGGGCTGAGGTCATCCGGCGCATGATAGAAGCCCTTGCCGCCTTTGTAAAAGTGCAACTGGTCTTTGTAGAGTCCCTGAATGTCGCGGATAAACACGTGCTCGCCGACGCCCCAGTACTTGATAAACTGGATGAAGGCAACACGCCACCGGTTGCCGAGCGCGCGTGTCATAAGCCCCAGCGCGGCGCTGGTCTTGCCTTTCCCCTCGCCCGTGTAGACGACGACAACCGAGTCTTTGGTTTTAAAATCTTCAAATGTCATGATGGCAACCGCCGTGGTTGTCTACTCAGGGTAGCACCGGACGAGCATGGCTGGAAGCTGCAGGACGTTGTAGTTTAGGCCTTCAGCGCTGCATCGATCTTCGGCCTGTCAAAACCGATGATGATAGTGCCGTCGATATCCAGCACCGGGATGCCGGTCTGGCCGGATTTCTGCACAGCCTCATTGGCGAACTTGAGGTCGCTCTCGACATCGCGCTCTTCATACGGTATGCCGAGCTTGGTGAGATAGTCTTTTGCCGCATGACAAAAGGCGCACCATGACGCCGTGTAAATCGTGACGTGTTTTGTTTTCATACACTTCATTGTACGGGTGCCGCTATACTTTGTAAAGTATGATCTACATCACAAAGAAAGTGCCGGCAACCCCTTGCGTAACAGATGGCGCTCCGCTATACTGAAAAACAAATGACGAAGAAGACCGCAGCGACCGTGCCGGGGCCGTCCCTCACTGCCCGTGAGCATGGCAGGACGCCCGCCCCTATCGGCCGGTTTGCGCTCCGTGACCCGTTCATCCGCGGCGCCCTTGCTATGTCTTGGCGCCTGGCACTCGTTGTTCTGGTGCCTATTATCGGTGGCTATGCGCTTGACCAGCAGTATCACAAGACGCCGTGGCTGACACTGGCGGGTCTGGCCTTGGCACTGGTCGGCGTTTTTGGGGTACTGAGCGGCGTGCTGATGGAGGCCAGACAGACCGAAGCGGGCATGGACACGGCAGCGATGCCTCCGGTCGGCGGCGGCCAGGGGCAGGAGAAGCGTGATGTATGATCTGCTGAGCAGATTTGCCGATAGTGGCCCTGCTGTACACATTGCTCCCGGCATTGTGTTCCATGTGGGGCCCGTAGCAATCACAAATTCCATTTTGTACGGCTGGATATCCATCGGCGTGATGACCATCGTGCTTATTTGGGTGGCCCGGCGCATCACTGTCAGACCGAAAGGCGGGCTGACGCAGTTTGTCGAAGTAATAGCAGAATTTATACGTGACATGGTTGAGAACGGATTTGAAGACAAAGCCCGCGGCCGCCGGTATTCACTCTATTTCGTGACGTTATTCTTCTTCCTGCTGTGCAGCAACTGGCTGGGGCTGGTGCCGGGCGTCGGCGACGCTATTACCGTGCACGGCGTGCCGCTGTTGCGGCCGTTTACAGCCGACCTTGACGGCACGCTGGCGGCTGCCACTGTCACGATGCTCATGATTTACGGCTCGTCCATCCGTGAATTCCGCAGTGTCGGTAAATGGCTGCGCCATTTCTTCTCCGGCAGCCCGCTCAATCCGATCTACTTTGTTATCGGTGCGCTGGAGATGTTTTCTGACCTGATGCGCACCGTCAGCTTGTCGCTCCGGTTGTTCCTCAACATCGCCATTGGAGAGGTGATCGTCATCGTTTTCGGCTATCTCGGGCATATTGTCGCGCCGCTTAGCGCCGCGCCGTTTTATATGATCGATATGTTCGAAGGTGCCTTGCAGGCTTTCATTTTTACCACCCTGAGCTTTATGTACCTTGCTGCCGCGGTCAACCATGTTGGCCACGAAGAGCATGATGACTTGACGGAGACAACAACACTTGAAACAATGGGCGCGAGCCAACCGGGAGGCGAACCGAGTGTGTAGTGTTGTTGGTCGCCGCCGCAGAGGATTAATAATAAGGAGAGATATAGTCGTATGTTCGACATTGTAGCCGCAACTGCCAGTTTAACGATCGTCGGAAAGGGCCTGATGCTCGCGCTGAGCTTCTTTGGTGTCGCGCTGGGTATCGGCATGATCGGGAGCAATTACTACCAGGCCGTCGGGCGTAACCCGGAGACTTCCAAGACCTTCGGTCAGGCGCTGGTGTTCGTCGCTATCATTGAGCTGTTCGCCCTGTTGGCGTTCGCTGCCCTGTTCATCGTGAACTAACTAGATAGAGGAGATTCTCCCGGCGTAGCCCGGGCCAAGAAAGACACACCCAACATGCTTCTTCCGCTCATACAATTCGCTGAAAGTTCGTCAAGCCCGGCCGCCGCGCTGGGGCTGAGCCTGCAGTCGTACCTCATCCAGCTGGGGACGTTTATCGTGGCATTTCTGGTGCTGCGGCAGTGGGCATTTAAACCGATCATGAAAGCGCTGCACGATCGCCGCAAGACTATCGAAGAGGGTCTGCTGCTCGGCGAGCAGATGCGGGCGAAAGAGGTCAAGCTGGAGGAGGACGTCGCGCATCGGCTACGCCAAGCCCGCGCCGAGGCCGACCGCATCCTCGCTATGGCCGAGACCGAAGCCAAGCAGGCCGTACAGAACGCCGAAGAGGTGACGCGCAAGCGCACCGACAAGATGCTCAAAGACGCCGAGGAACAGATCAAACAGACCACACTGCGTGAGCGTGCCCGGCTCGAAAAAGAGATCGTCGGTCTGGTGTCTGAGGTGAGTGAGTCGATTATCGGCGAAAAAGTTGATGCCAGGAAAGATGCTGCGCTTATCGACAAGGCGCTCAAGGAGCGACGCGCGGCATGAAAGCCTCACGCCGCCGCATCGCGGGCTACATCGCCGACCGAACCCTGGACGGTACATTTAATGCCCGCCAAGCGACCGAACTGGCGGCCTATCTGCTCGAAGAGAGGCGCACCGGTGAACTTGCGTCGATTGTACGGGATGTCCAGCGGGCGTGGGCCGAGCGCGGCACGGTAGTCGTGACGGCCACGGTGGCGCACAGCCTGTCGGCCGACGCCCGGCGCGAGATCGAAGCCCGAGTCAGGCGCGTCTATCCGACCGCCAAGCGGGTCATTGTCGCGGAGCAGGTTGATACGTCGCTGGTGGGCGGCGTGCAGCTGGAGTTTATTGACCGGCGCATTGATGCCAGTATCGCCGGAGAACTTACGAAGTTTAAGTTGTTAGCAGTGCATGGGAAAGGACTGTAGTGAGCGATTTATCAATTACACAACTATCTGAGGATATCCGCTCGGCGCTCGCCGAGCTCAAAAACCGGCCGGATATCGAAGAAGTCGGCATTGTTACCCGCATCGGCGACGGCATTGCCTGGATCTACGGCCTGCGCAACTGCGGCTACAACGAAATGCTGGAGATTGAAGGTGTCGGCGGCGAGCCGATTACCGCGTTCGCCTTCAACCTCGGCGAAGACGAGATCGGCGCCGTGCTGCTGGGGGAGGACGTCGAAGTAAAAGCCGGTGCCCGCGCGCACCTCTCCGGCAAGGTGCTGGAAGTGCCGGTGGGGCCGGAGCTGGTCGGTCGCATCGTCGACCCGCTGGGCCGGCCGCTCGATGGCGGCGCGCCCATTAAGGCAAAGCACATGGCCCGCGTGGAACGCCCCGCCCCGTCAGTGCTCGACCGCAAGCATGTGAGTGAACCGCTGATGACCGGTATTATGGCTATTGACGCCATTGTGCCGATCGGCCGTGGCCAGCGTGAGCTGATTATCGGCGATCGCCAGACCGGCAAAACTGCCATCGCGGTCGATACGATGATCAACCAGGCCCGCCAGCAGACCGGCGTTATCAATGTGTACATTGCCATCGGTCAGAAGCAATCCAAGGTCGCCGCACTGCAGGAGCGTCTCAAGCACGAAGGCGTGATGGATCAGACCATCATTGTCGCCACCAGCCCGGCCGATCCGGCTGCCATGTTGTACCTTGCCCCATACGCCGGCTGTGCCATGGGCGAGTACTTCCGTGACAACAAGCAGCACGCTCTCATTATTTACGATGACTTGTCCAAGCACGCGGTGGCCTATCGCCAAATGTCCCTGCTGCTGCGCCGCCCGCCGGGCCGCGAGGCGTATCCGGGCGATGTGTTCTACCTGCACTCGCGCTTGCTCGAGCGGGCTGCCAAGTTGAGCGATGGGCTGGGCGGCGGTTCGCTGACCGCGCTGCCCATCATCGAAACGCAGGCCGGTGACATCAGCGCCTACATTCCGACCAACGTCATTTCCATTACCGACGGCCAGATATTCCTCGAGACGAACCTGTTCTACCAGGGTATCCGTCCGGCCATCTCCGTCGGCCTCAGTGTCTCCCGTGTGGGCGGCGATGCCCAGACCAAAGCAGTCAAAGCGGTCGGCGGCGGCCTCAAACTGGGTCTCGCGCAGTTCCGTGAGCTGGCAGCCTTTAGCCAGTTCTCGACCGATCTGGATGCCGAGACGCGGCATACCATCGAGCGCGGCCAGCGCCTGACTGAGCTGCTCAAACAGCCGCAGTACAGCCCGCTCGCCATCTGGCAAATGTACGCGACCCTGCTGGCGGCAACCCGTGGCGAATTCGACGCGGTACCGCTCGATAAGGTCAAGGCAGCGCAGGAGTCGCTGCTGCGCGAGCTGGAAGCCCGCCATGCCGCGCTCGTCAAAGAGATCAACACCGGTGCCAAGCCGACCGACGAGCAGAATGAAGCGCTTCTGAAGGTTGCCAAGGCTATCGCCGGCGAATACATCAACGATACGCAGCCGGCAGCAAAGAAGTAACAAGGAACATATTAAGACACCATGGCCAGCCTCATTACGCTCAAGCGCCGCATCGGCTCCATCCGTAGTACCCGCCAGATCACCAAGGCGATGGAACTGGTGTCGGCGAGCAAATTACGCCGGGCGCAGGAGCAGGCCCGCTTGAGCCGCGCCTACCGCGAGGCAGCCTACCGCCTGCTGGCGCGCCTGAACGCCATGAGCGAGATTACCGACACGGCTGTTACGGCCGAAGATGTGACCGAGCAGCCGCTATTCCAGAAACGGCCGGTCGATTCCCGCCTGTACATTGTCATTACCAGCAACAGCGGTCTGGCCGGAGCCTACAACGTCAACGTCCTCAAGCTGCTTGCCAAGGCCATCGGCGAGAACCAGAAAGCCGGCATTCGTAGCTCGGTCATCACCATCGGTAACCGAGGCGTGCAGTTTGTCCGCACGCTGGCGGGAGTGGATTTGCTGGCTCACTATCCAGCGTTCGGTGACAAGCCAACCCAGGCAGATATCCAGCCGATTCTTACGACTATCCTTGCACAGTACAGCAGCGCGGCAGTCGATGAAGTGCTGGTGCTGTACACCCTGCCGCGCAGCGGCATTCTGCAAGAGGCGGTGAGTGTACCGCTATTACCGGCGCAGCTCGATCAGACTGACGGCACCGATAACATACCGCTCGACCTTGCAATGAACTTCGAGCCGGACATTCCGACCGTTATCCATCACATCACGGCCCGCCTCATCGAAGTGCAGCTCTGGCAATTCGTGCTGGAGAGCCTGGCAAGCGAGCATTCCATGCGCATGCTGGCCATGAAGAATGCCACCGACAATGCCAATGAGCTCATCGGTGATTACACCTTGGAGTACAATACCGCCCGGCAGGCCGCCATCACGCAGGAACTGGCTGAAATCACCGGTGGCGCCGAGGCAATGAAAGGATAGTATAAGGAGAAGATATGGCAACAGCAGCAGCGGACCGCACCGCAATCAAACCCGGGACCATTACGCAGATCGTCGGCGTGGTGGTAGACGTGGAGTTTACCACCGATCATCTGCCGGCAATCTTTAACGCGCTTGAGGTCGAGCACGACGGCAAGACGCTTGTGCTGGAGGTGGCACAACACCTGAGCGAATCGACTATCCGGGCCATTGCGCTTGGCTCGACCGACGGGTTGGAGCGCGGCGCCAGCGTGCGCGACACCGGCTCGGCCATCAGTGTGCCGGTTGGTGAAGCGACCCTCGGGCGCATGTTCAACGTTGTCGGCCAGCCGATTGACGGCAAAGGCAGTGATTTCAAAGACAAGGCGCCGATCCACAAGACGCCACCGCCATTGATCGACCAGTCCGGCCGGGTCGAGGTGCTTGAGACAGGCATCAAGGTTATCGACCTCATTTCACCGATTACCAAAGGTGGTAAAGTCGGTCTGTTCGGCGGCGCTGGCGTCGGTAAAACCGTGCTCGTGCAGGAGCTGATCAACAACATTGCCAAGTTCCACAGCGGCTACAGCGTCTTCGCCGGCGTCGGTGAGCGCACCCGCGAGGGGAACGACCTCTATCACGAAATGGAAGAGTCGGGCGTACTCAAGAACCTGGCGCTCGTCTTCGGCCAAATGAACGAACCGCCAGGGGCTCGCCTCCGCGTCGGCCTGTCGGGGCTGACGATTGCCGAGGGCTTCCGCGATACAGGTAGCGACGTGCTGCTGTTCATCGACAACATCTTCCGCTTTACCCAGGCTGGCTCTGAAGTGTCTGCCTTGCTCGGCCGTCTGCCGAGCGCCGTCGGCTACCAGCCGAACCTGCAGCAGGAAATGGGCGCTTTGCAGGAGCGCATTACCTCGACCCGCCAGGGCTCCATCACCTCAGTACAGGCGGTCTATGTGCCGGCCGACGACCTGACCGACCCGGCCCCGGCCACCACCTTCGCCCACCTCGACAGCACCATCGTGCTCTCCCGTGCGCTGACCGAAATCGGCATCTACCCGGCTGTCGACCCGCTTGACTCCAACTCAACCATTCTTGACCCCGAAATCGTCGGCGAAGAACACTACCGCGTGGCCCGCGAAGTGCAGCGTATCTTGCAGCGTTATAAGGACTTGCAGGATATCATCGCCATCCTGGGTATGGAAGAGCTGTCCGAGGAAGATAAAAAGACCGTCGCCCGCGCCCGCCGTATCCAGCGCTTCCTGAGCCAGCCGTTCTTTGTGGCTGAGCAGTTTACCGGTAACCCGGGCCAGTATGTCAGTCTTAAGGACACTATCGCCAGCTTCCAGGAGATTCTGGACGGCAAGCACGACGACAAACCGGAGTCAGCCTTCTACCTCAAGGGTTCTATCAAGGATGTCGTAGCTGCGGCCGCTGCCACTGCCAAGGCCGAGGCTGCGGTTGAAGCCAAGCAGGCTGCGCCCGCTAACGCCAAAAAGAAAGCCTGAGGTAGCGCGTGATTCATTTGCAGCTCATCAGCCTCAGCGGCGTTAAGTTTGACGGCGACGTGTACGAGGTGCTGCTGCCGACACTCGCCGGTCAGATCGGCGTGCTGCCGGGCCACATGCCGCTTATCAGCGCGGCGACCAACGGCGTCATTTCTGTCCGCCGCGCGGAAAAAGATCCTGACGTGCTCATGGAACACTATGCTACCAACGGCGGTGTCGTCGAGATAGCCAACAACACGCTGCGCGTGCTGGTCGATGAGGCCGATCACGCCGATGACATCAACGAAGCCGAAGCCGAAGCGGCGCACCAGCGGGCCCTGCACATGAAAGCCGAAGCCAAAGACCAGGTCAGCTTAGAGCGCGCCCAGGCAATGGTCGACCGCACCGCCGTGCGCTTGCATGTAGCAGGTCTCCGGCACCGCCGTTCGGCATAGTTGTAGAAGAACCCCTGACCTGCCTTATCTATATACTGCCGATGATTGCTGATGATATAGTGCCTTTGGCCGTAGATAGTCAATTATATGTATAGATAGAGAGACAAATCATGAGGCGGATGCTCACGAAGATCGATAGGCGCGCTGCGATACTCTTTGCTGGTGTCTTTTGTTTGTCGCTGCTAACGAGCGCCCTACTTTTATGCAATAACGCGCTCTTGAACCACACGGTTATCATATCTGATGGTATCGGCTATTACCTCTATCTGCCCGCAGCTTTTATCCATCATGATATGACCATGGCTTGGGAGGTAGCCCGGCCGGCAGCACTGACCAGCTATACGTATCTGGACCGCTACGCGATCGGGATGGCCGTGCTGTGGGTACCGTTTTTTCTGGCCGGACACGCTATGACGTTGCTCACTGGGCATATTGCCGATGGATTTACTATCTGGTATCAGGCGGCTATTGCCTGTGCTGGCGCCTTCTATACGGCGCTTGGCTGTGTATTTACCTACCTTCTACTACGCCGTTATTTTTCTACCAGGGTGTCATACTTCACAGTGTTAACTATATGTATTGGCACTAATCTGTACTTCTACGCGACGGGAAACGCCTCGTACTCGCACGCCGGATCATTCTGTCTGACCGCCGCGGTTCTTTATCTCACTCCTGTATGGTACGAGCGCCTAAGCTACGGCACCTCGCTACTACTTGCTATTGCCCTTGGTCTGGCCACTATGGTCCGCCCGACGAACGCTCTCGTCGTGCTAGCCTGGGCGTTGTGGAATATAGCAAGTTGGTCCCAGCTTGCGGGACGACTGCAGCTCTTCTGGCGGCAGCGCGCAAAGATGGTGCTGATGGCTATTGTAAGTGTAGCAACTTTGTCGCCGCAGTTCTGGTATTGGCATCTCATCACGGGCAAATGGATTACGTATTCATATGGTGGCGCGACATTTACGAACATCCTACATCCGCAACTCGTGAATATTCTCTTCTCAGTAGAGCGCGGCTTATTCTTCTGGGCGCCAGTACTCGTGCTCTCGCTCACCGGCTTTTTCTTATTGCCACGATACCTCAAAGAATGGGCAACGCCTCTGTATGTATTAGCGTTGGTGTTTTGGTATCTCATGGCATCATGGGTGGTGTGGAACTTTGGCGACAGCTATGGCCATCGGGCATTTATTGATATCTATCCGGCGTTGGCACTACCGATGGCGGTGGTGTACGAGCGGACAAGAACGAAGTCAATAAAGGCACAGCGTACAGTTATTGCCTTTGTCTGCCTATGTATATTTGCGAGTCTATTCTTGACCTACCAATACCTGGGTGGCGTCTTGCCCGGCCATGGCGTCGACTGGGCTCTCTATCTGCATATCTGGCACACAGGGATTAGCGGGTTTGTAACCTACGGCCTCACCTACGGATTTCTAGGGATGTTGGCTGTCGCTTGCCTGACACTAGGGCCGGTGACGTACTACTTCGTGACTGCCAAAGAATCAGCACGGCATATCGCGTCCTAGGGCTGCCATATCTACATCAGCCGTTCGTCGCTTACGCCGTAGAACTCGCCAAGTGAGTCGATGAGTTCGTAGCGATTGAGCGCCGTAAACGTATCAGCTACTCCCTCCAGATAGGCATCACCGGCATCGCTATCGCGCTCGCGGTGCCGCTGTGCCCCGACGAGCGCCTGACGGACAAGCCCCGGGTGCCGGTCGGCCAGCGCCTGCCATTTCTGGTCATACGACGGCCTATGTTCGGCTACGTATAGTTTGCGGAGCCGCACCGGATCGGTCCGCGGATGAGGTACTTGCTCCTTTTCGACGTCCCGTTCCATGTGTGTTCCCCTGCTTACATATCGTAAACATAGCAGACGCTGGACAAAGTAACTGTAATGTTTTTCACTAGTGGCCGGAGCATCAAAAAGTTGATACCAAGCTGGACGGCAGTGCTCGGCAGTCTCATGCCTTGCCTTTTTGTACCAACAGGGGTAGTATGTATGGCTGGCTCACCAGTATGTGATGTATAATGCAGATTTGGAAGGATATGTCCGAAGGACGTAAGTATACTATGGAAACAAACAAGCAAAACATTACAGCCCAAGAGGTTGGCGTGCTCTCATTTGGCGCCGGCCGCATTGGCGAAGGCAAGGTACCCGTTTCATCAGAGCTGGCAGCGACAGCCGCCCAGTTGGTTGAGCATACCCATGAGCTGACTCACCGCCGGACCGCCGCTTGCGGCGACGGCCGCCCTACGCTGACGCTGGCTGATGGCACGGCTGGCGAGGCACTCAACATACGCATTGAGCCCCAATTATTCGGTGGCCTCGGTCTGTCGCTGACGAAGGCCGCAGTTGCGGCTAATCTCGCACTCGTGAGAGGCGCGAAAACAATGTGGGAAGCGTATCAGGTTGTCTCCAAGCACTTGCAGGAGCTTGGTTACGAGGACGGTGGCCACGCCGGCTGCGGCGCCAGTGCCAGCGTGAGGGCATCTGTGGAGCATGGTATTGCGGCCGAGCAACTCGTGCCGGTCGTACAATTGTTGGCTCCTGGCGATGACACGGCCGAAGCGCTTGCCGAGGTTCACGCAACCAAGCGTCGTCTGCTGGACAATGGCTTTTATGATGGCTGGGATCCAAAGCAGCACGAAGCCTACTTGACCCGGAACTTTCCGCAAAACTTCGCGACGCTCGCAGAAGACCATCACGATCCACAACATGGGCATCACGAGAATGTCATCTATGTCGACACCGTTGCCGGCACTGGCTTTGCCAAGAACGAGTATGTCGAATCGACAGGCCGGCAGGCATTTGCCGTGACGCCCTCGATTGTATCCGAAGTGACGCATCTCCTTTGCACGAACGAGGCAGAAGGACGCCGGTTCCACGTTGCCTGGGCCGATGATACGTTGAGCGTTGGTGCAGGCTTGGCCGTAGCCGGCATGCCGATTATCGCTGCAGCGTAGCACCCAGCCCTGTCCGGCAGTAGCTTTAGTGTTGCTGGTGCCGGTGCTGACGGTATCTATGGCGTGCCATAAGCGTAATCTGCTTGCAATTTGCATCGGAGCATACTAAGCTGGTAGGCATAAGCTAAGGAGGGTTCTGAATGTTTGGGAGAAGACAAGCAGCCATTGTCGGCGCTGAGTTTCTCGGTACTGGCTTTTTGGCGCTGGTAATGCTGAGTGTCCAACACTCACAGATCGGGGTGGCCTACTTTGTGGCGCTCGCCGCCGGTATCACAGTGTCGGCAGCGACGTTGATCTTTGGCCGGCTGGACGGCGCGCATTTTAACCCCGCCATCACTATCGGTCTGTGGACGGCGCGGCAAATCAAATCCTTGGCAGCTCTCGCCTACATCGTGGCGCAGCTGCTTGGCGCGTGGGCGGCATACTATCTGTATGCCTACCTGGTGAAGCCAAACACGCAACTGCAGCTTACCCCCATTGGCGGTCATTACGATGGCCGGGTGCTGGTCGCTGAGGCGGTCGGCGCGCTGCTGCTGTCGCTTGCCTTTGCGGCAGCCGTCTTTAACCGCTACGTCAGAACGCAGACCGCATTGCTGGTCGGCGCGGCATATATGCTGGCGATCATTGTGGCCGGTGCAGCCATCACGACCGACGGTACGGCTATGGCTATCGGCATCGTGAATCCGGCGGTCGCGCTGAGTATGCGCGCCTTCGCGGTGTTTGGCTCGATGGGCTGGGGGACGTACGCACTTGGTCCGGTCCTGGGCGCAATTATCGGTGTTAACCTGTATGCCATCCTGTTCGCGCCGGAGAGTTCGCTGACCCGCATGCGCGCGGTACTTGGCGGCAAATCAGCCGGCAGCGTCAGCGGTGCAATGACGGTCAGCTCAGCCATGCCGATGCCTGCCGAGGCAGCTTCTGGGGAGCCAAAAACTGCAAAGCCGGTGGCCGGCAAACGCCGCACCGGCCGTAGCTCAGGCCGCAAGCCTGGCAAAAAGTAAGCTGCGACTTACTGACTGATTAAAATCCGCCCTGCATGCAGGGCGGTTTTTATATACCGCGATCACTCGTTGCTGTCGTGTGTTTATATGTTGCCGTCCAGCAGATCCTGCTCAAATTGGTGGATGCCGGCGATGTCGGTCGTGTAAGCGCTCGTATCAGGCAAGTCCAATGCCTTGATGTGTTGCCAGACGCGGCCGATGAGCTGCGTCAGGCGTGCCAGGTCGTCAGGACCGGGCAGATATGCCAGCTCCAGCTCGCGGGTCGTCTCGGCCTCGACATAGACCATGCAGCCCTCGATGTCGTGCGTCCCGGCAAAGCGGCCGCTCTGGCTGGCCAGCAGCGCATAGAACGCCAGCTGCGTCTTGTGCCGCCAGGCCTTGATGGCCTTCTTTTGGTCGTGCGTGGTGAAACTGCTCAGCGGCTCACCGGTTTTGTAATCGGCGATGTGTAGCATGCCGTCGGCTGTGCGGTGCACGCGGTCGAGCTTGCCGGCCAGCTCGGCGCCGCCAGGCAGCAGGACCGACAGTTTTTGCTCGGGCAGGCCGCCGGCAGGAAGGCTGTAGTGCAGCGTCTCCAGCAACCGGGTGAGAACGCCTTGACCGTGGATGAGATAGCGGTCGTAGTCGCGTTGCGGCAGATGCTGGTTGCTCAGCGCCTCTTCGTAGGTATTCTGCACGCGGGCAAGGTCGATATCGCCAGCGTTGGTGAGTTTTTGGGCCTGCTCCAGCGCGGCATGCATGGCGTTACCGAAGGCGACCGCAGCGGACGGTGCCTCGGGCAGACAGAGCAACTTTGTTTCCAGGAAGGTGGCCGGCCCGCCTTTCGTGACGTCGAGAAAGTCGATGAGATGTGTCGCGCTTAGGTGGTATTGATCGAGGCGCGGCCGCAGCAACTCGTGCTCGGTCGCCGGCGGTACGCGCGGCCAACGGATCGCTTCCTCCAGAACGGCTAGCGGCTCACCGCTCTCTTCGGCGGCCAGTTCGATCTGTTCTGTAATAGTGCTACGTACCAGTGGCGTGGCCAGTATTTCGGCGCCGCTATCATCCGTACGATAGCTGGCAATGGAGAGCGAATGTTTGGCGCGGGTCAGTGCCACGTACATCAGGCGCACATAATCATCCGCATCATCACCGTTTGGTTGCAACGGCAGATTGGCGGGTGGCTTGCGGCCGCCGCTCGTAGGCTGCCAATATTTCTCGACCGCATCCACCACATACACGCTGTCAAACTCCAGCCCTTTGGCCTTGTGCACGGTGTATAGCTCGACAGCCTGTTCGCGCCGCGCGAACGGTGTCTCGTCGGCTACGATCTGGCCGTTGGTCTGCATGGTCGTGACAAAGTGCACGAAATCGGCAACGGTCGGCCGGCCGCCGGCGGCAAACTCGGCCACGAGTGACAGTAGCAGCCTTATGGCCGAGAGAGCCTCAATGTATTCAGCAGTAACCTCGCTCTGCAAGTAGTACTCGCGCAGCGGACTGGTACGGTGCTCGCCTGCCCGCAGCCCCAGCAGGTATTCGATGATAACCGCCAGCGGCTGGTATGCTGCCTCGCCGGCAACCCATAACAGCCAGTGCGCGATATTCTGAAACGCTTCGTCAGGATGACTTGCCAGGCTGGTTAACCAGTCGGCCCGACGGCCGTAGTTGTCTACGGCAACCCGCCACAGCTGCGTAGCGTCGAGGCGCCACATGGGGTGGCGCAAACAATCTGCCAAGAGTGCATTAACGGTACCCTCATCACCTTCTTGTATCGCCGCCACGGTCTTCGCCAGGAGAATGAGCTGCACTACTGCCGGATGGTTGAGCGCATCGTTGCTCTGTTCATACGCGACCGGCACGCCGAGCTCGCCCAGGATACTTGCCAGACGCTTGAGGCTGTCGTGGCTGCGCGCCAGCACCGCAATGCTGTGATCCGGGTTATTGGCCCGCTCGGCCTGGATTGTTCGCGCGACATGACTGAGCTGATGGTCTCGCGACGCGTAGCTGACGTGTGTAATCGAGCCGCTGGCAGCTGGCGTCTTGGCTGCGCGCAACGTTTTTACGAGGTCCGGCTCGCGTTTGACCAATCGGTCGCCGGCCAGCTGGATGACGCGTTGGGCGGTATCGAGCACGGCTTGTGTCGAGCGGTAATTCTCGGTCAGCACGAACAACTGGGCCGAAGGATATATGCGCCGGAAGGACAGCATGTTGTTGAGCTCGGCGCCATTGAACTTGTAGATTGCCTGGTCGTCGTCGCCTACGGCCATGATATTCGGCTGACCGGCGGCGCTGAAATGGTCGGCCACGAGCTGGGCGAGGTGCATTTGCGCGGCGTTAGTGTCCTGGAACTCGTCGATGAGCACATACAAAAAGCGCTCCTGGACGCTGGCGCGCAGATCCGGGCGTCGCTCCAGCTGTGTGATGACTTCTACCAGCATGTCGGCATAGTCGTAGTAGCCGCGGGTGTGCAGGGTTTGGCGGTACTGTTCGTAGGTGTCGGTGACGGCAAGCCACCACTGGTTGCGCCGGCGCTCGTCGTGCAGCCCTTTGATACCCTGCTCGGTTTGCAGCCAGCGGCCTTTCCACTTGCTGACATGTGTAGTTTTGCCGGTCGGCTCATCCTCGGTGACGGCTGCGGCCAGGCTCTCGCGCAGCACTACGTCCAGCGGCCGCAGCGGCGCCTGGTCGTCACGGATGCCCTGCGGCGGGAGCGCGTCGATGGCGGCCTGTACGTCCGGCAGCCGCTTACGGCTGAGCGTGGGTGCCAGCGCGGCGACGACCTGCGGCTCGACCTCATCAATGTATGCCAGATTGAGATTGATAATAGCGCGTAGCTGCTCCGGCGTAAGCCCTGCCTCTTTGGTAAGCTTGAGGGCGGTCTGCACCGGCTTGACCTGCGTAAACTGGCCGGCGAACTTCGATCCAAGCGGATGATCGGGTGGCAGCTCGCCGAGTATGGAGCCGATAATCTCCAACTGTACTGCATCCGGCGCGGCTACGAGGCGGGCGCCGTCCCAAAAGGCATCCGGATACATGTTCATCACTTCGGCTGCAAAGCTGTGGAAGGTCTTGACCATCACCGTGCGCGCCGCCGGGCCGACCAGCCGGAGCAGGCGGTCGCGCATATTGGTGGCGGCTTTATTGGTGAAGGTCAAACACAAAATGGCCGACGGATCAGTGTCGGTTTTCTGCAAAATAGTGGCCACCCGCATGCCAAGCAGCTGCGTTTTGCCCGTGCCTGGCCCGGCCACTACCAGCACCGGCCCGTCAATCGCATCAACTGCCTTCCGCTGCGCCGCATTGAGCGCCCGGTACGCCTCGGTAAAACTATCCATTACTCCCAGTATACCGCAGCGGCGCTATGCGTTCCGTACAAAACCTGCGCTGCCTACTAGTGCGTGGCGCATACCGGGCAGCTTTCTTCCGCACCCAGCTCGGTCGCCCATTGTTCGGTGGCTTTCCACCAGGGCTCGAAATCGTGGAAGCCGCTCCAGTCGGCTGCTTCGCGCAGCAGCCAGCCAAGCCGTCCATACAAATGCAATGGTCCCCAGTCGACCGCAGCCCAGCATGGCCCGGCCGGGATGATCGAGACAGGCTTCTTCGCTTTGTAGGGTTGTGCTTCCTCGCCCTGAAACAGGCGGATGAGGTTGTGATAGACAAACTGTGCGTCATGCAGGGCGGTTTGCGCCATGCCGCTATAGGGCGTACTGGCGTTGTCGCCGATGACATATATGTCAGGTTCGGCTTGCAAATATTGGTCGACCACGACCTTGTGCCGCTGGTCGATCGCAAACGCATTGTGCTCAAAAAACGGATGGTTGGCCATGCCGGCAGTCCACACGACCGTATGGCTGGCGAGCGGCTTGCCGTTTACCATCAGCGCATCGGCTGTCTCACCTTGCACCGCCTGGCCGAGATAGAGTTTGACGCCCAGGCGGCGGAGCTGGCGGCGCACGGCGCGCGAGGTTGATCGTGGCGAACGCGGCAGCAGGCGCGGCGCGGCCTCGATCAGGTCAACATGCACGGCGCGATGATAGATGCCGTGACTAGCCATGATGCGCCGCAGGTATGCCGGTAGCGCACCGGCCAGCTCAATGCCGGTCGGTCCGGCGCCCACAATCACATAGTTGGGGTCAGGTACGTGCTCGTCGGTCAGCTGCTCGTGGATGTGCGCTTTAAAACGCCGCACTTCTTCGAGCGACTTGATGCCGTAGGCATATTTGTCCAGGCCTTTGATGCCGAAGTAGTTGGTGACGACGCCTAACGCCAGAATAAGCGTGTCAAACGGAATGATATGCCCTTCTTTGGTGTGGATGGTCTTGTGCTCGCGGTCGAGCCGTTCGGCCGTGCCCAGGGCGAGCGTAATCTGCTCGGTCGGCAGGATCTGATCGAGCGGGATGCTGGACTGGGTGTGCAATCCGCCGGTGGCCGTATGGTAGAGCGTTGGGTAGTAGCGGAAATCCGGCCGGTCGGAAAGCAGCGTCACCGCGATCCCCTGGTGCTTGCTAAGCTCCAGCGCCGCTTTGATGCCGCCGAAGCCGCCGCCTACAATCAGCACATGGTGCCGGTGATGTCGTTTTTGTTCTTGCATATGCTTATGATTATACAGCCGGCGCAAAAAGGCAACGCTGCGACCGGCCGCCGGGTGCCCCTCTCCTGACTTGCATACCCGGGGGCAAGCGCTTAAGCTTAAGATATGGACGATTTCAAGCAAAAGCTCAAGAAGCATGGCTTCGCGGGCGATATAGACGACTCTGCGGCGACGTGCGAGCTGTACAGCCATGATGCAAGCATGTTCGAAATCAAGCCGGACATGGTGGTGGCGCCGAAGGACAGCAAGGACGTGCAAACGCTCGTCAAGCTGGTGGCAAAAGAAAAGACCCGATTGCCCCGCCTCTCGCTGACGGGGCGCAGTGCCGGTACCGATATGGCCGGTGGTGCTATTAATGATTCAATCATCGTCGATTTTAAAAAGTATTTCACGAAGATCGAACGTGTCACGCGCGACGAGGCGCAGACGCAGCCCGGCGTCTTCTATCGTGATTTTGAGAAAGAGACGCTTGCCCACGGCGCGCTCATGCCTACCTACCCTGCTTCGCGCGACCTCTGCACGGTCGGCGGTATGGTGGCCAACAATTCCGGCGGCGAGAAATCGCTGGAGTTCGGCAAGACCAAAGACTTCGTGCGCGAGCTGCGCGTGGTGTTTGCCGACGGCAACGAATATGTCGTGAAGCCGCTCACCAAAGCCCAGCTTGACCGCAAAATAGCGCAGGACGATTACGAGGGCAGCATCTACAAACGGGTCTACCAGCTGTGCGAAAAGCGATATGACGAAATTAAGCAAGCCAAGCCGCAGGTTACCAAGAACTCCATGGGGTATACGCTCTGGGAAGTGTGGGATCGCGACACTGGCATTTTTGATCTTACCAAACTGATCGTGGGCTCTGAGGGCACGCTTGGCCTTGTCACCGACATTACGTACCGGCTGGTGCCGTCACGGCCGCACTCAGGGCTGCTTGTGCTGTTTTTGCGCGGTATCGACGACCTTGGCGAAATCATCCCCAAGGTACTGGCGCATCATCCGGCAACCTTTGAAAGCTTCGACGATCAGACCCTGTGGCTGAGCATCCGTTTCATGCCCAGCTTTCTGAAAATGCTCGGGCCGTGGCGCTTCATCCACCTGCTGTGTAGCCTCATCCCGGACGGCTTCCAACTGCTGCGCGGCTTTCCCAAGCTGGTGCTGATGGTCGAGTTTAACGGCGAGACCGAAAGCGAGGTGCGCGGCAAAGTGCGCGCGCTGCACGTCGAGCTCAAACAGTACCGTGCCCGCTACGAGATTAACGGTTTTGAGGAAGATCCGACCGAAGGCGCCAGCGAGAAGTTCTGGCTGATGCGCCGTTACAGCTTCCAACTGCTACGCAGCAAAGTGAAGGACAAGCACACGGCGCCGTTCATCGACGACCTTATCGTCAGCCCGCCGTATCTGGTCGAGTTTCTGCCCAAGCTGCAAAAGATCATCAAAAAGTACACATTGTTCGCGACGATCGCCGGGCATATGGGCGATGGCAACTTCCATATTATTCCGCTCATGAAGATCGAAGACCCGAAAGAACGCGCCAAGCTCCTGCCTGCCATGAAAGCGGTGAACACGCTGGTGCTGCAGTATCACGGTTCGCTCAGCGGCGAGCATAACGACGGCTTGGTACGCGGCCCGTGGCTGGAGCAGCAATTTGGCCGGGAGGTGCTCGAACTATTCCGCGACGTCAAACGTATCTTCGACCCGCAAAATATCTTTAACCCCCACAAGAAATCCGATGCCGATTGGGAGTACAGCTTCTCGCACATCCGCGAGCATTTTTAGAGACGGCCCGCCTGCAAGCTTGCGCTAGTCGATGTAAGACCGAAGATAGGCAGCTGCTTCCGGCGGCAATTGTCGCAGCAGCCTGCGCCGGCTCCTCTTGGGGAGCATGCTTACATACGTGCCGTACTCATAGTAATGTTCTCGTACATCGTCTAACGCAATGGTACGCACCATGGGTACCTTGGACTGGAGTATGGCTTCAAACGTCTTATAGCTGGAGCTAACAGCACTCTTTAAACGCCACACGAAGTAGTCGCGTATGGGTTCCGGCAGGTGCGGATCCTGATTGAGCCAGGTGACCACGAGGTGGCTGTTATAACTGACGGCGTTTCTTACCCGTAATTGGATAGCAGCCGGGAGATTATAGAACTCGGCCTTGTGCTCAAGTATCAGTGCGCGCACCGCCGGCATGCCGCGTGCCAAAGAGTCCCACACTGCGGCAGCGGTCAGATCGGCGTGCCGCAGACCGAGACGGAGCAAGGGTACCTCACCCTGTTTGGCCAGACTGTCGAACACCTTTTGGTACGCCTGGTGCGTAGGGTCGGTGATGATCTGGCGGAGAATGTTCCGGAATGGCTGTATATCCAACTGTTGCGCCATAAGCCCCGCTGCCGCGACGCTGAGTTCTTCACTGGCGCTTCTGTAAGCCGCCAGAAGCACCTCGGGGCTGATAGCGCTTTCGTCTGACTCGAGCGCCCGGAGCGCCCGCAGGCGTATAGCATCTGACCGCCCGGCTAATACCACGGCGCTCAGTTCTGGCCGGAAACTCCATGGATCATGTACTGCAAAATCAAACGCAAGCGCATGCAAGGGGTGCTCCTCATCCGTTACAAACGGAGCAACGATGCCGTGGCAACGACGCGACGACGGCGCAAGACAGCGCAATACCGCCGCATGGTTCCGCGCCCCTTGCTCGTCACGCAGGAAGCTATCTAAGACCTCCAGGCCGTATGTATCGCCATGCTGTAGCAATACCTCGACAGCCGCCTCAACGGCGGTGCTGCTGTTATCGTACAACGCACTGGTGGCGCGCCCGCGAGGGTTCTCTAGGTGCCGCAGCAGGCTGCCGAGCAGGGCGCCGCGGGCTTCCTGTGAAAGGCTTTCGTTGTCGACCATGGCTTCAATCAGTTGCAGATTGTCGGTCGAAGCGCTAGCCAGTGCAGCCACCACATCGGGCGCCGCGGCAGGATCCCGCACCAACTGCAGAAGTAGCTCTTTGTTGAGCGGGTTGGACGGATCTACGACATACTTGGTCAGAATGGAGCGGTACGAGCTGTCGAGTTGTCTATATGTCTCGGGCAAGGTGCCGGCCGCCGCCGCGTCGACGATGCCGAGCAGTGTCCGGGTATGCGGCGTATCGCGCAGGAGCTGTTTGGCGCGGGCCCCGATGATGGTGAGCGACTGCCGGTCATACGTGTTGAGGAAAGCGACCGGGTTGAAGCCATGGAACGCGCTTGGCTCCCGGAGCGCCATGAGCGCCGCCAGCCTGCCCTCCGGCAAGTCGATCGTGGCTGCCAGGTGACCCCACATGATCGTCTCCAGAGAGCTTGGGCCGTGAAGGTCGAGATGCAGCTTCGTATAAGCATGCGGCGCTATGCCCGCATGAGGAGTCGTTGCCGCAATGTAGAGCGCAATGATATCTGCCATCCGCGCGGGATGGATGTTTTCGCCGGGTACAAATGCATAGTGGTTACCGCCGGTCTGGATCTTCCAGGTGTGCGGCGTAAGCAGGCCCCGGACTTCGTACGTACCGAGATCGTTATCGCGGACGGCGGCATGAAACGGCGTGTAATCGCCTGTGTTAATGAGCAGGCCGTTGAGCCGGGGCGCTATAGGGTGCCGCTCTTTATCAAAGTGGAGATGCGGGCCAATAACGCGTACACGGTTCTTGTTGAGCCACTGGTACAGCTCGATCAGTGACGCTGGGTAGCCGTCAGCGTGCTCGAGCCGGTCACGCTTGCGCGTGATCTCGTTGTTGTTCATGTCATAGTGGTGAGCCCAGTTCTGCTCAAGGCTCCTGATGTTCTCATCATGTTCCGGCCACTGAGCATCCCTATTCCGATAGATGGCGCGTGCGGCTACTTCTTCGGGGAAGCGGCACTCCAGCTCCATGCCGACCTTGCCATGTTCCGGCTGCAGTGGGTCACCATGGTACACCAGGCCCTCCGCCAGACGGAACAGTTCCTCCGCGTTATTCAATAGTGCCTGGCTATCGCCGCTGAGCAGCTGCAGCAATCCTTCGCGCCGCTCATGCTGCGTTTGTAGCCATGGGGCGTGCGGATCCCTGGCCGCAATAGCTAACGTTGCCGTGAATGCGAGGGGGTGGTCAAGGTCATGGTTTTTGTCCATCTGCCGCACCAGCCTGTCCAACTGCCCGGCCGGCATGTTCAGGTCAAGGTGCTCAATAATGCCGTAGAGCGTATGACGGGCGGCGCGATAGGAGGCGCCTTCAAACTGCGCTAGGGCGTTCATGGCACGCTCGCGCAGCGCGGGCAGGTGCAGTGCAGGTTTGTCTGGGCGCTGAAAGTCGTATTCCGCCACCAGCCGTAAGATTGGCTGCAGCACCGCCCGCGTCTGGACACCGGCATAGCGCCGGTCGCAGGCCAGGTCCAGGGCGGCCATTGCCACTCGTTCCAGCGGCGCCGGAGTGCTTACCTGACGCTCTTCATGGGCACCGGTCTGACGGACAAAATATCGCTCGGTGTGCGTTTGTCGCTGCAGCGCCTCGTCGGTGCAGACGAAGGTCGCATCATCGTCATCCTGCACATGCAGATTGGTGAGCACTGCAGCTGCTGTCTTGTCTCCAAACATTTCTCCCAGCTTGCGCGCCAGGTATTTACCGGGTGCGAAGATTGCCCGCGCCCGCTCGGCCGTGTCCAGCGGCTGTATCCCTTGTGAGGTGTTGGGGGGGGGCTGCGCGCGCCCGATCGTCATCGGTCAACTCTGTAATGAGCGCCTGCTGTCCGGCACGCTCCGGCACGACGAGATCGGCGCTCACCGACATACCATTCGGCAAAACGATGCCCGATGCATGACGCGTGAGCGTAGCGTCAACGACTAGGCCGCCGATCATCTGCTCCTGGTCCGCGTTGCTTAGAAAGCGACGCAATTCTGGCGGCAGGTTACTGCCCTGGGCAATGACAAGACTATCCGGGCCGCTCCCCGGCTGAGGATTCTCGAAGCGAGGCATAACGAACAACTATTTTATAATAAGTACCGTTCCACGTCAACTATAAGCGGTACTAAAACGTGCTTTGGTCATTGATGTAGTTGGTCTGCTCGGTGGGGGTCATGTTGTAGTTGAGGTGGTACATGATCCATACCGAGGCCAATACGACGACCAAAATCCCCGCAAACGTTGTGCCAAACGCCAGCGTATTCCAGCGTGCCGTTTTGTTGCGGCCAAGGTGCAGGAAGAATACCAGCTGCACCAGGAGCTGCACGAACGCCAGGGTGAGAATGGCGGCGATGAGCCACGTTGACGGCAGCCCGCCGGCGGCATCATTGGTGTGGGCGAACGTCAGGCTGAAGGCCGTCACGGTCAATACCAGCGCCAGCACCAGGCCCACGGTGTACGAAACGATCCGGCTCATCGCGATACCCCCATCAAATACACAACCGAGAAGATGAAGATCCATACCAGGTCCAGAAAGTGCCAGAATGTGCTGAACAGCGTAACTTTCCGCACCATGCTTTCCCCTAGGCCCCGCTTGGCCAAAAAGACGAGCAGGATGATGAGCCACAGGAGCCCCGCGGTAATATGCAGTCCGTGGGTGCCGACCAGCGCGAAGTACGATGACAGAAAAGCGCTCCGGTGGTATGAGTTGCCTTCTTTGAAGAGGCTGATGAACTCGGACAGCTCCATTGCCAAGAAGCAGGCACCCAGTACCCCGGTGGCATACAACAAGCTAGCCACAGCCTTTACCCTGCCCCGGTCGGCGAAGTAGACAGCCAGGCCGGCGGTGTAGCTGCTGATAAGCAGGATGAATGTCTCGGCCAGCACGAGCGGCAGATGATACACATCTTTTTCAGCGGGACCGCCAAAGGTGCTGCTGCGCAGGACCGCGAACGAAGCAAACAGGCCGGCGAACATCAGCAGGTCGGTCATCAGGTAAATCCAGAACAGGAAATAGGTCTTGACGGCTTTTTCGGCGGCACGCGCCGCCTCCGCCTGTCGAACGGTCTGCGGCGTAGCAGTTGCCTCAAACGCTACCGTAAGTTCGCTCACGCTTGCCTCCTTGCCGTCTCCAGTTCACGGATCTTGCTAGCCGGCAGGACATACTCGGTATCTTCATCAAACGTACGGATGATAATGAATGCCACAATAGCAATCGCTGCCAGCCCGGCAATCAGGAACATGTGCCAGACCATGGCAAACCCGAGCACGAAGGTGCCGGCCGCCAGGTATATACCCATGGCGGTATTGCGCGGCAGCTCAATATCTTCGTAGTGTTTCGGTGCACTTGTCTTAACTCGCTTCATCTCCCAGAACGCATCGCGTCCGTGCACTTCGGGCAATGTGGCGAAGTTGTAGAATGGCACCGGTGACGCCGTTGACCACTCAAGCGTGCGGGCATTCCACGGGTCGCCGGTCGTATCGCGGTGCTGCCGGCGCTGCGCAATGCTGACCGCGATCTGCACCACTTGCGTGAGCGCGCCGGCGCAGATCACCAGAAAACCCAGCACAGCGACCATAAAGAGCGGCTGCCAACTCGGGTCGGTGTAATGGTCAAGCCGTCTGGTGGCGCCCATAAAGCCCAAAATGTACAGCGGGACAAAGGCGAGAATAAAACCGGTGAGCCACAGTGCCACGGCGTATTTGCCAAGCGTTTCGTTCAGGGTGAAGCCGGCAAATTTGGGAAACCAGTACGTAATAGCCGCAAAGATGCCGAACAGCGCACCGCCGATGATCATGGTATGGAAGTGCGCGACCAGGAACAACGAGTTGTGCAGCTGGAAGTCGGCCGCTGGCGTGGCCAGCACCATACCGGCAAAGCCGCCGAACGTAAAGATACTCACAAACGCCAGAAACCAATACATCGGTGTCTTGAGCCGGACATGCCCGCGGAACATGGTCATAATCCAGCTGAAGAACAACACGGCCGTAGGGATGACGATAAACTCCGTAGAGATGCCGAAGACGGCGTTCACATCGGCGCCGGCGCCCATCGTAAAGAAGTGATGCAACCAGACCAGCTGGGCGATAATCGTCACCAAAATGAGGCCGATAATATTTGACGTGTAGCTGGCCAACTTCTTGCGGCTGAATGTCGCCACAATTTCTGAGTACACGCCATAAGCTGGAATGATCAGAATGTAAACCTCCGGGTGCCCCCACATCCAGATGAGGTTAATGTACATCATCGGGTTGCCGCCGCCGGTGGTGGTAAAGAAATGCATGCCCAGGTAGCGGTCCATCGCCAGCATAAAGATGGTAATGGTCAGTATCGGGAAGACCATGATGATCAGCACGCTGCTGCAGAGCGTGGCCCATGTGAACGGCGGCATATGCATGAGTTTCATGCCCGGCGCGCGCATTTTGATAATCGTCGCCAAGAAGTTAATGCCGGCCATAAGCGAGCCGAGGCCGGAGATTTGTAAGCTCCAGATCCAATAATCGACACCGACGCCCGGACTGTATTGCAGCTCGCTCAACGGTGTGACCGACAGCCAGCCGGCCGCGGCGAACTCGCCGCCGAAGACGAAGAACATGTTCATGAGGATCGCGCCGGCCACGTACAGCCAAAAACCAGTAGTGTTGAGCAGTGGCGAAGCCAGATCGCGCGCGCCGATCTGCAGCGGCACTACCAGGTTCATCAGCCCCACCAAAAAGCCGGTAGCCGCAAAGAAGACCATGATATCGCCGTGGGCGGTAAAAATCTGCTGGAAGTGGGCGCCGGTCAGATAGCCGTGGTTGGCGCCGACCGAAATAGACTGCTGCAGCCAGATCATCAGCGCATCCAGCGCACCGCGGAAGAGCATTAAACCCGCAACGATCATATACATCACCCCAATGCGCTTCGGGTCGGTAGTGGTCAGCCATTCGCGCCACAGCCACTTCCACCGCTTAAAGTATGTTAGCGCGACAACGGTGACAACGGCCATCGTGCAGAGTGCACCCGTGCCGCCGAGCGTAAACCACTCGTGCGGCAAATCGCTCCAGGTTAGCCGGCCCAACAACAGTTCTTTCATTGTGCTACTCCCTTGTTGACCAGCGCGGATACATTGGCGCCGGGCATCATATACTGCATAACAACATCGGTGAACAGATTGGCACCAGGCGCAGCGTAGGTCCTAACCGGCGCATTGCCGCTCGGCCGGGCCAGCTGTGTGTAGGCGGCGAAATCGAGCACGCGTGACGATTGCCTGGCACTGGCCTTCCAGGAGCTGTACGCGCTGGCGGACACGGCTTTGACGGTAAAATCCATGCCGGCAAAGTCATCGCCGCTCAGTTCGGCCGGGCTGCCCGCGTAGCTGCCCTGCTTGTCGGCCTCAAGGTGCAGCTCAGTCACCATGCCGTTCATGGCATAGACCTGCCCGCTCAGCCGCGGCACCCAAAACGAGTTCATCGGGGCGTCGGCCGTGAGCTGCAGCGAAACAGGCGTGCCCACCGGTATCTCCATCATATTGACCGCTGCAATGTGATCGTTCGGATAGATAAACAGCCACTTCCAGCGTAGCGCCACCACCTGAATGGTCACCGGCTGCTTGCTGGAGCTCAGCGCGCGGTACGGGTCGACCAGATGCGCTGTATCCCACACCATGACCGATATGGCGATGATAGCCGCGAGCGGTACCAGCCATGCGGCCAGCTGCAGGCGCTTGCCCGCTCCCCAATCCGGCGCGTAAGGGCGCCGCATCCCCTCCCGGTAGCGGAACGCTACGAAAAAAACAGTGCTGATGAGGGCGACGCCAACGACAAACGCAAAGATAAGTGCCCCCCACAGGATGCGTGCCTGTACGTCGGCTACCGGCCCGGCCGGTTCCAGCAGCTGCATATGCCCATGCCGAACGAGGAGGATAAAACCGATAAGCAATACGATGTACACGGGCAGCAACAATTTGAAGACCGGGATCCGCTCAAGTATGGCCAACAGCCTGCGGATCATCCTCTATATTCCACACCGGCAAGGCCGGCACCTTCATGCCCGCATCGACACTCGAACCGTATCATATGTTCATAGTACCGCACTGCCGCGTGTCTGCCAAGAAACTGCCTATGCTTGGCATGCGGGCGGAACGTGTGGAGGATGATGCTATAGTTGGTATGATATGGTACGCCGCCGACATAGCGCATCTTCGGGGTCGCCTGCTGCTGTGGGCGCCAACGCCCGCAGCAAAGTGATGAGCTTCTACCAGCTCGCCAAGCCCGGCATCATCTACAGCAACGTGATGACGGCGGCGGCCGGATTTTTGTTCGCATCGCGCTGGCAGGGGCGGTGGTGGCAGTTGCCGGCGCTGCTGGTGGGCAATGGGCTGATCATCGGCTCAGCGTGCGTACTGAACAATTATATCGACCGCAGTATCGACAAGAAGATGAAACGCACGCAAAGCCGGGCGCTGGTGACCGGCGCCGTTTCGGCGCGGGCCGCGATGACCTATGCAACCTGCCTGGCCGTTGCCGGTTTTGTTGTGCTGTGGCAGACGAACGTCCTAACGGTGCTGCTCGGCATGCTCGCCGTGTTCGGCTACGTGGTGCTGTATGGTATGGCGAAGCGCCGCACGCCGCACGGCACACTGGTAGGCACGCTGCCCGGCGCGGCGTCGCTGGTTGCCGGCTATACGGCCGCGACCAACCGGCTTGACCTTGCTGCGTTCTGCCTTTTCCTCATCATGGTGGTATGGCAGATGGCGCACTTTTACTCGATTGCTCTATACCGGCTCGAGGATTACCGCGCGGCGGGACTGCCGGTCTGGCCGGCACGCTATGGCGCGCGCAGCACGCAGCACTGGATCGTGGCGTACGTGTTGCTCTTTTTGCTGGCGAACATCAGCCTGGTGGCACTTGGCCGTGCCGGCATAACCTATCTGATCGCTATGGTGCTTGGTAGCGTGTGGTGGCTGGACCGGGCACGCCGCGGTTTTACGGCAGCCGACACGGCTGCCTGGGGGCGCGGCATGTTCGGCCGCTCACTGCTGGCGCTGCTGCTCCTGAGCGTGGCTCTGGCGCTCGGCCCGCTCTTGCCGTAATTCGCCCGGGTGCTATACTCTGGCATAAGCCTCGTGCATAAAGAGCCAATCCATTTACGCATGCCTACGACGCCCAATACACAGAACTACACAGTGCCCGGCGAGCCGATAGCCGATTGGAAACTCTTTGAGCCTCGTATACAGGATGGTGCAATCGTCGCATTTACCGAT
The DNA here is from genome assembly GCA_035545555.1 of Saccharimonadales bacterium (SeqCode). GTDB lineage: Bacteria > Patescibacteriota > Saccharimonadia > Saccharimonadales > UBA4665 > JANWHZ01. The sequence continues at coordinate 39,655 of DASZYD010000020.1, forward strand.
CCGTCCGGAAGAAGGTTTGCCCTACGCGAGGGCGAATCACTTGAGCAAGAACGAAATAGTGCTGGCGGCCGTGATACCTATATTGTGACGGCGACAGACAGAACACTCTTCGACGAATGGGGCCCCAAACTATCCGCAGACAATGAGGAGCGACTCCGTGCAAGCGGCGAGCTGGGCGTATACTTTGCTGACCTGTATACGGCCGCAGTAGAAGCGAACCCGCATCTGGCAGAGGCAATGATTATTCCTTCAGGCGGCCACCAGAACAGCGTCCTCACCAAGACTGGCGGCTATGCATCGCACAAAGGCGCAACAACGACTGGAAAGTACGAAGTCACCATCAATACTGACGACGGGTGGGCCCACTATGAAACACTCTTACATGCCCGGAGGACCTCAGCCGAAGATTCAGCACGCAAGCTTGGTATTGACCCAACCCGCTTTACGGCGAAGCAATTGGCTGGCTTCATTTTCTTGCATGAACTTGGCCACATTGATGATTACATGCATAATGCACCTGATCTATCAACATATCAGGCACGGCGGGATCGTGACATGCAATCATTGCCCTGGCCTGGCTGGAACCCGGCGCGCATGGCAAATTATCTGGAAAGTGACGAGGGAAAGCGGTTCTGGGCTCAGCACAGCGGAGAGTGGGTCTCGGCGGGATTACACTCCCCCGCCGATTTGTTGCACTTGCAGGAAACTCGCTATCACGCTCTCGTGACTGAAGATAATCCCGATCAGTTTGCAGTCGGTGTGCTACGGGGCAATCCACGATTGTGGCAGGAGCAGGCATCTGCATAAGCGGACCGGCGTTCTTATAGCCTAGGTTTTCTTAATTAGATAGCCTGTGATATAGTTCTATCAATATGACAATTATGCTTATCACTCACATTTGTGTTGCGCTGGCGGGTATCGGTTTCTCGACGGCTGCGGCAATACACCCTTCGCGGCGCCTGCTGCGCGCTAGCTATGGACTGGTTGTCGGTACTATTGCAACCGGGACGTATTTGGTGGTGGCGCTGCATACCGGCCTGTTGCATGCCTGTCTGACCGGCCTGCTCTATCTTGGCGTCACATTGGGCGCCGCGGCTATCGCCGAATATCGGCTGCGGCATTCGCAGTCGCCGGCAGCGTAAAACTGGCTTTTGTCCCCTTTCCCACCGTGCTGGTAAGGGTGATGGTGCCGTGATGCACGTCGGCGATATGCTTGGCGATAGACAGGCCGAGGCCGAAACCCTGCTGGCCGCTGCGTGCTTTGTCGGCACGGTAAAAACGGTCGAACACATGTTCCAGCGCAGCCGGCTCAATACCGGTGCCGTGGTCGGCCACAGTAAACGTGGTGGTGTGTATATGACTGGTGGCGGCCAGCGTGACAGCGGTGTGCTCAGGGCTGTATTTAACGGCATTATCCAGCAGGATAACGAGCACCTGGACGAGGCTGTCGCGGTCGCCATAGACCGGCCGATCGGCCGCAGGCTCAACCTCGTTTTGAATGGTGATATGTTTTGCCGTGGCCCGCGGCTGCACTTGTGCGGCTGCTTCAGCTGCCAGCTCGCCGCCGCGTAGTTGCGTAAAGCTGTGCTGCAACGTGCTCGATTCCAATTGGCTGAGGCGCAGCAGGTGGTTTAGCAGTTGATCCAGTTTATCGGCCTCCTCGACATTGCTGCGCAAGGCGGCGCGCAGATCGTCTTTGCTGGCCGCATCGTCGAGCAGGGCGACCTCGCTGCTCATTTTGAGCGCCGTTAGCGGCGTGCGCAGTTCGTGGCTCGCATCCGCTACGAAGCGTTTTTGCCGCTCGTTGGAGGCCTCAATCGGCCGGAGCGTGCGCCGCGCCAGCCAGTAGCTGGCGAACCCGGCCGCCACCAGGACGACGATATTAAAGTAGACCAGGTTGAGCAGGATGTGATGCGCGCCTGTTTCGACATCGGTGTCACGCATAAAGAACGGATTGCCTGAAAACACCGGAAACTCGCGGTAAATGCGCGCCTCTTGCCGGCTCAGACCCGTTGCCAGCGTGTCGGTTGCGAAATGATACACTACACCACTGAAAATAACACTGATGGCCATGACCAGCGCCAGGTACCAGGCGGTAAGCGTAATAGTGGCAGATTTATACATCGGGCGGGCGGTGCCTTACGCCTCAAGTTTATACCCAAAACCGCGCAAGGTATGCAGCAACGGGGGCAGCTCGGGAAAGGCACGATCGATTTTGTTGCGCAGGTAGCCTACGTACACCTCCACCGTGTTCGGCAGCACGTATGCGTCTTCGTTCCAGACGTGGTTGATGATGGTGTCTTTGCTGACGACCTGGCCTTGGTTGCGCAGCAGAAACTCCAGCAGCGCATATTCTTTGCCCGAGAGGCGGATGGAGCGGCCGGCACGCTGCACAGCGTAATTAGTGGTATCGACCGACAGATCGCCGGCATGCATAACCGTACCGGCATGCTGTGGCGGTCGGCGAAGCAGCGCCTGGACACGCGCCACTAGTTCTTCAAACGAAAACGGCTTGACTAAATAATCGTCAGCGCCGCTGTTAAGGCCGTCCACACGATCACTGACAGCGCCGCGGGCGGTCAACATCAGAATGGGTACGCTGGCGCCTTCGGCGCGGACACGGCGGCATAATTCCAGCCCGTCAAACGAGCCGGGCAGCATACGGTCCAGTACGACGACGTCATAATCGGCATCCACCGCGTGCGAGAGGCCGCTGTCGGCATCGTGCACCACGTCCACGGCGTAACCTTTTAGCTCCAGCCCACGCTTGATTGCCTGGGCGATTTTTACTTCATCTTCGACGACAAGTATACGCATAGCAGATTCCATTATAGAACGATAGATGAGAGTTGGCTGTAGCACCGCACACCACCTCTCAGCTCGGCGTCAGTCGGCACTGTATAATGAAAACCAATCGCTATGCATCAGAAGCTCGCTACGCTGCTCCGTTCACCGCGCTTTTTCGTCGCCACCGTCGGCCTGCTGGTGGTACAGGCGGCGTGGATCGCACTGACGGCCCGGTACCCGCAAGCGTTTGACGAGCAATATCACTTCGGTATTATTCAGGCTTATGCCCACCAGTGGTCGCCTTTTTTTGCGCATCAGCCGGCCAACAGCGGCACGCTGGGGGCGCTGACCGCCAACCCGTCGTTCCTGTACCACTATCTGATGAGTTTTCCGTACCGGCTGATCGCTCTGTTCACCGCGAGCCAAACCGTGCAGATTGTGCTTTTGCGTTTTATCAATATTGCGCTGCTTACCTGGGGCTTGGTACTGTTCCGCAAACTGCTGTTGCGCGCCACGCCGCTGACCGGCCTGGTACATGCGGTACTGTTTTGTTTTATTTTTATCCCTGTTGTGCCGCTGCTGGCTGCCCAAATTAACTACGATAATCTGATGATCCCGCTGGCCGCGCTGGGCCTGCTGTGGGCAGTCGATCTGGCCGCTACGTGGCGCAAAGAGCGTACGTTGTCCCTGGAATTGACGCTACGTCTGGTGGTGCTCGGTCTGCTGGCATCGCTGGTCAAGTATCCGTTCCTGCCGTTCTTCGCGGCTTTCCTGGCACTTATCGCCGGGGTTGCCTGGCAGGCGCGGCACCGGCTGGGTATGTCGATGGAGCGGCAGTATGCCGCGCTGGCACGCTGGAAAGTCGCGGCATACGCTCTGCTGCTGCTCGCCGGCAGCGGCTTATGCCTTGGTTCGTATGGACGGTTTTTGGTGCAATACCACAGCCTGACACCCTCGTGCAGCCAGGCGCTCAGCGTGCAGGCTTGTCAGGCGTACGCGCCCTACGGGCGCAATTACGCGTACGAACATGACGGCCAGCCAAAGCCGACGCCACTAGCCAGCATCCCGGTATACGCCTGGAAATGGGTTACCCAATCAGTTACCGAGCTGGTATTTAGCATTGGCAGCATGTTTGATGCGGACGGCGTAACGGTCGATTACGACGTGGCGACGCCGCTGCCGGTGATGGCGGCAATTGCCTGGACGATACTTATCACAGGCGCCATTGCGGCGGCTCTGTGCTGGCGGCGGCTCTGGCGGTCGGATTTTTGCCGCGTCGTGTTGCTGACAACCGTGTTGTATGTAGGCGCGCTCTGGGTTGATAACTATAGCGACTACCTTAAGACCGGTTACCCTGTTGCAATCCATGGCCGCTATTTGTTGCCGCTGCTGCCGGCATTGCTGGTCGCTTTCGCCCTGTCGTACTATTGGCTGTTGCAGCGGCTGCGCCTGTGGCGTATGGTGCCGCAGCTTGGCCGCGGCTGGCTGGTGATCGGCGTTCTGCTGGTGGCGATCTTGCAGGGCGGCGGTTGCATCACCTATATTTTACGGAGTGATCCCACCTGGTTCTGGCAGCAAAACACAGTAGCAGCAAAAGTGAACGAACATGCCCGCCAGCTCCTCAGCCCGCTGGTGATCGGCAGTTAGGCAGTATACTGGGAGTGTACACGGGCAGATGAGTAGTTGCTTCCATCTCCAGACCGACATATACAGGTAATTGGGTGGAGAGAGGTATCGGCATGAAACTAGTGGTCCAAATTCCCTGCTACAACGAAGCACAGACGTTGCCGCTGGTGCTTAGGAGTATCCCCAAAAAGATACCCGGCATCGACAGCATTGAAGTTCTGGTGGTCGACGATGGCTCAACCGACAAGACGGTGTCGGTTGCGAAAAAACTGGGTGTCACGCAGTTTGTGCGGCATACGCATCGGGGCCTGGGCATCTCGTTCCGGCGGGGGGTAGAGCGCGCGCTGGAGCTGGGTGCGGACATCGTAGTGAATACTGATGGTGATAATCAATACCCGCAGGAACGCATACCAGACCTTGTGCAGCCGATTCTGAACGGCAAGGCCGACATCGTCATTGCCGACCGCCAGACGCACAAGATCGCCCACTTTTCGCCGGCCAAAAAGCTGCTCCAGCGCGTGGGCAGCCATATCGTCAATATGGCTGCCGGTACGGATCTGCCGGACGCGGCGAGCGGCTTCCGCGCCTACTCGCGCCAGGCACTGCTGGAGCTTAATACGGTAACGACCTTCAGCTACTGCATGGAAACCATTATCCAGGCCGGTAATAAACGGCTGGCTATTGCCAGCATCCCGGTCGACACGAACCGAAAAACGCGCGAATCACGTCTGTTCCGATCCACCTGGGAGCATGTCCGGAAGTCCGGCGTGACCATCGTACGGGCCTACATTATGTACCGGCCGCACGTGGTGTTCGGCAGCATCGGCGCGCTGTTGTTCGTGCTGGGCGGTATCCCGTTTGCCCGCTTTCTGTATCTGACCTTCGCTGATCACGGCGGTCACGGCCACTTGCAATCAATGTTTTTGGGGTTGATCCTGCTGACCGGCGCCTTCCTATGCTTGGTGTTGGATGTGATCGCGGACCTCATCCGCATCAACCGCGTTCTTATTGAGCAACAGCTCGAACATACGAAGAAAATGCGCTTCCAAAAGTAGCGGCTGTTGTTTTTGTTGCCTGGTGCGGCCGGCAGGCGGTACAATCATAAGCAAGACGTTATGCGCACCACCACTGCCCGCTTTTACCATCCACCGCTGCGGCACCAGGCCGGCGACACCATTGTCGAGGTAATTATTGCCATTGCTGTTATCGCGACCATGTTGGCCGGCGCATTCGCTGTGGTGACGAACAGCACGCACGGGGTACGTGACGCCGAGGAACATGCCCAGGCGCTGCAATTCCTGCAGGGCCAGGTAGAGCTGCTGCGGAACGCCGCCGGGCAGTCCGGCATACTGACCGCCGGGCTGAACCAGGCATTTTGCCTGTACACCGACAGCAGCGGTGTACACCGCGTGGTCAGCAGTGACAGCCATTGTCTTGTCAGCGGCCTCTACAACCTGTCGATCACCAGTCCGACCGCTACGCCCATACCCGGTTCGACCACCACGTTTAACCTTGTTGCCACCTGGCCGTCCGTGTCAGGTAACACCGATACCGTGCTCCTTTCGTATAAGGTGGCGGTGACGACCTAGCGCGCCGGGGCCATGGTCGGCTGTCAGGGGTGAAGCCGGCTATTCTCGGGCTTCTCTCAGCTCCGCGCGATACGGTACAATAGAGTAACTCCATGCCTTTGCCTAACACAGACGACAGTCGCAGTAGATTACGGCGTGCGCCGGAACAGCCCCGGCACCGCTACATTGATGACTTCCACGGCCATAGTGCCGATGCGCCGCAGCACGCTGCCGGTTTCCCGCGGATCGGCAGCACCCTACGAACATACCAGGGACAACAGCATTCTGAACCGGCTGCCGTACAGTCGCAGCCGGCTCCGCGCCTACAGACGCGATCCGCACCGCTACCGCCGCTACGGCCGCGTCCGGATATCCGGCCCGCTACGATCCATACCCCTACCTTTACGTCGCCTGCTTTAGCACCGGCGGCCACGCCCGACGCCAGATCTGCCGCTAAGCCCAAAAAGGTCAAGAAACACCGACGGATTTTTACTAAAAAACGCGTTATCGTCGCACTGGTGTTACTGATTCTGGGAGTCGGCGGCTACGTCGGCGGCAAGTTCCTGTATAACTCGGCCAAAGTTTTTCACGGCAGCGTCTTTAGCGTCCTGAGTACCACCAAGCTCAAAGGTGAAGATACGGGCCGGGTGAACTTCCTGCTGGCCGGCAATTCGGCCGACGATCCGGGGCACGATGGCGCCAATTTGACCGATTCCATCATGCTGATCAGTATCGATACCAAGGACAACACGGCGTTTATGCTGAGTATCCCGCGTGACCTGTGGGTCGACATCCCCGGCTACGGCCACGCCAAGATTAACGAGGCGTACGTAGACGGCCAGACCGGCAATTTCAGCGCTGCCGGCTATCCGTCGGGCGGCATGGGGTTACTGGAAGAGGTTGTCCAGCAGAACTTCGGCATCGACATTAATTACTACGCGCTCATCGACTATAATGCCTTCCGCGATGCAGTGAACGCCGTGGGCGGTATCGATATCAACGTGCAGAGCGAGGACCCGCGCGGTCTGTACGACCCCAGCATCGACTGGTCGACGCACGGACCGCTGGTCAAACTGACTAATGGTGAGCATCACCTAACCGGCGAGCAGGCGCTCGATCTGGCCCGCGCCCGCGGCGATGCTTATGGCTCATACGGCTTCCCGCAGTCCGACTTTGACCGTACGGCGCACCAGCGCCAAATGCTGTTGGCTCTCAAGACCAAGATATTTACCGCCGGCGTGCTTGCCAACCCGGTTGCGCTAGGCAGGCTGTTTGACGCGCTCGGCGCCAACGTCCGGACCGATATGACACTCAGCGAAGCGCGCCGCCTGTATGATCTGGGGAAGAATATCAACAACAGCAAGATCCAGTCCGTCAGCCTCAATAATGTCAATGGCAGCAATCTCCTGGCGAACTATACGTCGCCGACACACCAGTCAACCTTGATCCCGGCCGCCGGTATTGATGACTTCAGTCAAATCCAGCAGCTCTTACAACAGCTGACCAGCAATAATCCGGTGGTGAAAGAAGGCGCGCAGGTCGTGGTGCTGAATGGTACGACAACGGATGGGCTGGCCGGCCAGGCCGAGACGGCGCTCAAGGCAAAGAGTATTACCGTTACGGCCATCGGCGACGCGTCGGCCAATACCGCTACGACGACTATCATCGACGCGTCAGGCGGTACCATGCCCGCTACGCTGTCACTGCTGAAGCAGCTGTATGGCACGAACGTGACGACGGCGAACCCCTATGCTAATACGTACGATGCCGATTTCATTGTCATCCTTGGCAGCGACCGCGTACAGAATACCGCAGCAGCGGCGCAATAGGTCGCATACCAGCTCCGTCTGTAATATTCTTCACGGTAATTTCATATTGTCAGCTCATACTACCATCGTAGATAAGCGGAGGCGGTGATGAACTGGACGATCCGGCGAACGCTTGTTGGAAAGGACGGGCTGATACAGCCGCCCCGTGTACGCGGCGGTAGCCTGCAGCGTACACTATCTGCATGACTGATCAAGCCAGCGCCTGGCAGACGTTCTTACAAGACCATCTGATCCGCAGCTACAAGAAGGGCGGCATCATCATCTTTCAGGGGGAAGCGCCGCGCAGTGCGTTCGTAGTCAAAAACGGTGTCGTGAAGGTCTACAACCTGAGCTATAACGGTGATGAAAAACCCGTTGGTTTTGCGACCGAACTTGATATTTTTCCTGAACCGTGGGCGTTCTATAAGGCACCCAGCGCGCTGTACTACTACGAAGCGCTGACCGATGTAGAACTGTACCACGTCCCGCGCGATGCCTACCTGCAGTTCCTCAAAGACCACCCGGCCGAGCTCTACGGGCAGATGGAGCGCTTGGTCACCGATTACCTGGGTAGCATGATGCGCCTGAACGCGCTGCAACACTCCCGCGCCAGCGATAAGCTGGTGTACACCTTGCACTACCTGGCGCTGAGCCAGGGGCGCCCTATATCGCCCGACGAAGTGGAGATTACACTCAACCTGACACATCAGGACTTCGCCAACCTGACCGGACTTACCCGCGAGACGGCCGCGACCGAGCTCAATAAACTCAAAAACCGCGGTGTTATCAGCTACGGCAAGCACGAGCCGTACCGGGTAAAAGTCCGTGAACTGAACAAAGCACTCAACGACCAGTCAATCGCCGAAATCAAGCTCGAAGCTTGAGTAACGTATTTGACAATTCGCTGTAGTAGTGTCACTATATTATATATGAATCAAGGCAAATTCAGTGAGTGCAAGTATGCGAACGGTTTCTGTGAAGTAGCGCAGACATGCGCTCTGCGTCAGCAACTGGGCTCTCAAGCCGTGACCGGTGGCCTTACGGCAGAGGCCTGGCAGCACCTGACTGAAAATACTACCAACATGGCACAAGCCAGCAATTGTCCTGAGCAACCGCTGATTGCCCAAGACATACAAACGATCGTCCCTAATCTTAAGCAGTAAAATACAGTTGCTTCACGCCTGTTTTGTGAGCACGTCGTCGATGACGCGTGTCAGGTTTTGCGGGGCGGTCCACGACTTGATAATGGCGCGTGCCGCACCGAGGTTATATGCCTCGGTTACCTCGGGCGAGTTTTCCATATTGGTGAATATTAACACCTGCACGCCCTCATGCTGGTCGACATTGTAGTGCTGCAGGAACTCCAGCCCGCCCATAATGGGCATCAGCAGATCAAGCAGGATAAGTTGCGGCTGAAACTGCCCGACCGCGTCGAGCGCCTCGCGGCCGTTGAGCGCGGCGCGTACGGTGTGCCCGGCTTTCTTCAAAATGGCCTGATAGGCGGCATTCAGGTCGCGGTCGTCTTCAACAACTAAGATGCGTGCCATGTGCAGTCCTTTTGCCTCCCCCGGTCATCGTTCGCATATACCATTACTATCCCTGCGCTACGTATCAACGGATATGAAATATCTTACACCTCCGGCGCCGCTTCGGCGACCCCGGCCGCCGGCGTTTGCCTGAGCGGTAGCGATACATAAAAGGTACTGCCGTGTGCCTCGTCGCTGTCGAACCATATGGCGCCCTGCAGTGTATCAATCAGCCCCCGTACGACGTACAGGCCCAGACCGGTGCCGGTCGTCTCCTGGCGTGTGACGTTCGGCGCGCGGAAAAACTTGGAAAAGATTTTGTCCTGGGCTGAGCCGGGGATGCCGATACCGGTGTCCTGTACCGTCACCAGCACGTCGCGGGGGCGGCGGCGGACATATACGTCCACCTGGCCGTCTGCGGGGGTATATTTCACCGCATTGCCGATGAGATTGGCCAGCACCTCGCGCACGATGAGGTTGTCGGTCTGCAGCGTTGCCGCGCGCTTCGACGGGTGCAACGACAGGCGTAGCCCTTTGTTCTCGGCCGCCAGTTGAAATTGCCGCACGGCGTCGGCGGCCAAGAGGTTCATGTCGAGGCGCTGGGGCGTCATGGCAATAATGCCGCTTTCGATGCGGGCAATGTTGAGGAGTGTGCCGATCAGTTCGTTCATATTATTTGCCGCGGCGATGATCGTCTGCACTGCACGGGATTGTTCCGGCTCAAGCGGCTCCATGTAATTTTCCGCCAGCATGTGCGCGTATGTTTTGATCGTCGCCAGCGGCGTGCGCAGCTGATGTGAAGCCAGCGAGATGAACTCGCTTTTCATGCGGTCAATCTCGTTTTCGAGCGTAATGTCGCGGAACACCTCGATAGCACCAACCGGCCGGCCGTGCAGGATGATCGGCGATACGGTTACGCCGACCGGCACGATGGTGCCGTTTTTAGCGCGGTAGAATGCTTTTTCGGTAATTGCTTTGCCGGTCAGGAACATGCGTACAATCGGCCGGTCAATGAGCGACAGTGGCGTGCCGTCGGCTTTGACGATGGTCACCACGCGCGGGAACCACTGCCCCAGCGCTTCGTGCGGCTCCAGACCGAGGATGGTTAGCGCGGTGGGGTTGATGCGGGTAATATGGCCTAATTCGTCGGTGGCGATGGCGCCGTCGCCAATGCTGCGAAACAGTGCCTCTGATTCGGCCCGGACTTCCGGGACAGTCAGACGGCTTCCCCGCGGAGAAGAGGGGGCGCTAGGCATCGGCGAGAGCGGCGTTGCCATGATGCGGAACCTCCTGCGGGCACGGCCGGCCGCTGAGCTTGGCCAGCTGGCTTGTATATTCTTCAATCAGCTCGCTATCCTCTGTCAGGAACGATACAGCAACGCGGATCCAGTCAATCAGCCTGCTCAGATCCTCTTCCGACAACTCCTCGGGTTGCTTGTGCAGATGATTCTGCACCTGCCGGCTGATGAAACGGTCTGCCGCCGGGCCCAGGTACACCAGGGTAATGCGCACAACGCGGTCGTACAGTGTCGGCTGCTCGGCCATGGGCTAGACCTCTTCCATCTTCTTGAGCTGCTTGGCGCCGATGGCTATAAACACGTACCCAACCGCCTGGATAGCCAGCAGCATGTACAGCAACGCCAGCAGGAAGCCAAGCGACGTGGTGGCCTTGGAAGCAAAGCTGGCAGTGAGGTATTGCGTGGCGACCGATGCGACGATGACGATGGCCATACCGCCGCCAAGCGCAGTCATGGCCCGCCGGTAGAGCACGCCCTTAATATATTTGGCATACAGTGCCGCTTCCAGGCCGCTCAGCAGGCCGATGGCCCACGTATACAGATAGGGCACGATGAGGGTAAGCAGCAGCAGATAGATGTCGAGGTAGTACGGATTGTCGTGAGCGTTCTGATTATGCAGCACCGAGTGTATAAAGAGCGCCGCGACAGCCAGAAAAATTGCAATGACTAGACGTATCGTACGCTGGCCGGGCCGCGCGCCTACCAGGTCGTTAAGCTTGCGGGTGCCCCTGCCGATGATGCTGAAGCCTACGAGCGGCACCAGCACGGCGAGATAATTGTTGATGATGGTCTGCACCGGCTTAAAACCCGGCAGGTGCTGCGCCACGGCACCCATCAGCATAGAAAGGATGGTCGGCAACGCCAGGCCCCATGCCAGTACGCCGACGCCGCGAGCGATATCGCGGAAGCCCTCGCCCTCCGGCGTCTTGCGCACCAGCATCGCATATTGCCGCAGCCGGCTAAAGGCGTAGAACGCCGAGAACCAGATAACCGCATAGGGCAAAATGAGGGTGAATATCGCCACGCGGTATTGTGCCGCATTGATATGCAGCGCCTGCAACGTCTCGTGCGACGGCGGCAACACCAGCGCCAATGTGGCGCCTACGATCAGTAGTACAATGAACGAACGAAGTGTCGACAGTGTCTTGGCCACACGTCCTCCGGCCTTACGTTGACTACGCATTATACAATAATTTGCAATGGCGCTCAGTATGTTCTCCGCTCGCCTTCCCTATAGTTGTGAAAATGATCCCGGTACGGTAAAATCTATCTGTTACGAATGGCCGTCAGCGCCATGTAATAGGGCGTCGCCAAGTGGTAAGGCACTGGGTTTTGGTCCCAGCATTCGGGGGTTCGAATCCCTCCGCCCTAGCCATACTTTGTAGCAACGGTGAGTAATACGTTTTCCGAAACCTGAGCGGAGAGGCGCAGCGGGCGGCTATATGAGTACGAGATTCATAAAACTGACCGGTGAGTTCCCGAAGCCGTGGATGAATTTCTCCGGAGCAGGCCAAGCTTGGCTCGATACGCTCCATTTGTTGCTTGACCATAGAGATGAAGGCGGCGGCTGGGGCATTTTTTATGTAGAGCCGACTGTGGTTGCGTTTGTCCTGGAGCTGTTTGCCAAATCACTGGCGGCCCACGAGGATCCGACGTTTGATGCAAGGAAGTTTGGCCATGCAACAAGCAGTATTATTGCCGCGTATAGTGCAACCGTTCCTCTCTTCGCGACATGTATGGCGGATGAGAGCCTCATGGCGACCGTCCGTGAGTACGAAAAAACAACAGATGTAAAATACGGCGAGATGAGCATTAACCTGGACGGCAATGACAGTAAAAAACTCATTGATGCGGCATATGCCATCCGGGCTGAACTGTACAGGCGGACATCGGTGAATTATCTACGGCCCCAGACCAGCCTGCCCGGGCGCGCTACGCGCTGCTGAGTTTCCGGGCGTCGATTTCGAGTATGGCGAGGCGGGGGTTACGCACGACGTGCTCGGTTTGCAGCTCTTTCATCACCGTCGCGGTGCTCTCGCGGGTGATGCCGCACAGGTCGGCCAGCAGCTGATGGTTGACCGGAAAGGTAACGCGCCACCAGCCTGAATGACGCCGCACCGCATGGCAGGTGACCAGAAACTGCAGCGCGGCGATCAGCTTGTCACGGACATTGGTCTTGCCGAGGCTGCTCAGCCGCGTCAGCAGTTCGTGTACGTCATCCGAAAAGGCATTGGTCAGCGTTTGCGCCAGCATGCCGTCGGCCAGGGTTGCGGCCAGCAGGTCGCTCGCGAGTAGTACATAGACGTCGCAATCGGTCAGTGCCGTGTAGAATCAGCGTAGCGGATCGCGCATTCCCGAGAAAAACGCGAACGGCACAACCGCCGGTTGCTTGACGAGGTGCAATACTTTTTCATTCCCGGCGTCATCTATATCGTAGATTTTTACCACGCCGCTTTTGATGATGTATACCTCCGGTGGCATGTCCCCTTCATAGAGTAGAATCTGGCCGCCCGGAATGTGCCGAAGTCTCGCGGCCCCTAGAACGGTATGTAATGCCGGCGGCATAGAATTATAGTATCGCTGATGCCGCGACCGTGAGCTGCAAGAATGCTTACAAACGGTACTGCTGACGCAGGCGTGGCCAAAAGTATGACTCGCCGTTCTGAGTTATCGATGGCCGGCCGGTTGGTGCCGGGAGGGCGAGGGCAGCTACTTTTCCCGCCTAACCAGCGCGGCAATGGCAACGATAAGCGCTGCTGCGGAGATAACGTAGGAACCGAAGACACTGGCGTTTGATCCGGAAGTAGTATTGGCGGCGCGTACCAGATCATCGGTTACATGCGTGACCGAATACGGCCCGGCGTCGCCAGTGGCGTCATCGCCGCCGCCCGGTGTTTGGTCCCAGTGCACAACCGTGCCGTCGGCATAGGTCTGGTAGGCTTTCCAGTCGAGGGCGGTTGCCTTGCCCGGTACCTGGGCGCTAAAGCTGAAATCCTGGCGCTGACCGACCGGGATGGCACCCGCCCAGGCAATAGCCGCAATGGCGGGGTCGCTGTCATCGCCATTGGTAGTTGTGGTGACCGTCCAGCCGTCTTTGGCGGTGGGCGTCACATCTGTCACCCCTGCGGGGATCAGCAGTTTGATATTTGTAACCGGCACCTGCTTTTCATTTGGTACGCTTACGGTAAAAACGAGCTCCTCGGCTACCGTAGCCGTATCGGGCGTGACGACGACGTGCGCCGAGGCAATGCCCGGCACAGCCACGACAGCACCGATAACAAAGAGGCTGGCAAGCACTCTTTTCTTCATACTTCGTTACCCTCCTTGACGTTTTAATTGTAGCCAACAGGCCGTCAGCGCGACGATACTTACGCCCAAACAGGCGCCGAGCCATATGATACTGCCTGCCGCCAGCGCGGCCGACGATCCGGCGGTGACCCGCACAAGGTAATCGAACGTGAACGGCTGGAAAGCGCCGCTGACGCGTGGCGCGCCGCTCACGACGAGATCATAGGCGCCGGGTTCGGGAAAGGTGACGGTGCCGCTGGGAACTGACTGCGTATCCAGCCGCAATGGTTCGGTAACGATAACCCGGCTGCCCTTCTTGACGGTGACAATACAGTCGCAACCGGCGAAGGTAAAGCGGTTGGTCGTATCGTCAATGAACAGATAGTAGGAAGTCGATGTGCCGCTGACCGGGTGATCGTCCGGGTCGATATGCAGGACGGCTGCTATGCTGCCGTCTGTCTTGAGGATGTGCGCGCTCGCCGGCGATGCCGTCAGGCAGGCGGCTGCTATGGTAGCGACCGAAAGGCCGCTGAGCCACATCCAGACGTGCCGCCGGCGCCATATACTGCTCATGTTCTGATAATAGCAAGCTTCGGCTCCGACGGGTGCAATTTGGTATGCTATATATCATGCACACCATCGTGACTATCGTGGCGAAGTACGCCGTTGCCATACCGGTTCTGGCGCTCGTGGTGCTCTTCTGGCGGCTGGACTGGCGCCGCCGGAAGGAGCTGCTGGTCCTGCTGGTTGTGTGCGGCATCCTCACTGCCCTTTTGGTAAAACTTGGCACGACGGTGCACCAGGATCCGCGGCCGTTCCTCAGCGATGGCGTTACGCCTTACTTCGCCGGTTCTACCGATAACGGCTTCCCGTCTGACCACACAGCCTTCAGCGCCTTGATCGCCTTTGTGACGCTGCGCTACTCGACCTGGCTTGGTATTGGCCTGACCGCGCTCTCGCTGCTGATCGGTACCGCCCGGGTAGTAGCCGGCGTACACCATGGCCAGGATATCGCCGGCGGTTTTGCCATTGCCGCAGCTGGCAGCGTGCTCGGTATGGGCGTATACGAGCTGGCCCGGCGCTCACTGAAACGCGGCGGCCGCACAGTCTAGCGCCGGTTGTCGGTGGCGGCTTTTTACTCTATAGTACATGGTATAAAAGTTGAGGGATATATGGCCGAACCGACTGTAGTGCCCGCTGATGTTATTGCGCCGCTCGACATGAACGGCCTGTCTGGCCGCATGCTCTACCTGCCGGCGCCGCCGAACAAAAAGCGCGACATTTTATTCGTGTACGGGCAGCACTCCAATCTGGAACGCTGGTGGGGACTATTACAGTTTGCCAACCGCTACGGCGCGGTCACAGCGCCGGATCTGCCCGGCTTTGGCGGCATGGACAGCTTTTACAAGATCGGCAAAAAGCCGACCATCGACAACTTCGCCGACTACCTGGCGGCATTTGTAAAGATGCGCTACAAGCATAAAAAAGTGACGATTGTAGGCATGTCGCTGGGCTTTGCCATCGCGACGCGTATGCTCCAGCGCTACCCCGAGCTGATCAAGCATGTGCAGATGCTGGTGAGCCTGGGCGGGCTGGTGCACGGCGATGACTTCAAGTTCGAACCGCGGCGCTTCCGCTACTACCGGTTTATCTCCTGGCTTTTCTCGTTCTATGTGCCGGCGGCCATGTTTCATTACCTCTTTCTGAGTGATTTTGTGCTCAGAACGTTCTATCACCGGACGCACCTGGCAAAGAGCAAATTCGCTGCCGCTTCATCGCCCGAAGAGCACAAGCGCTTCATGGACATGGAGATCACCCTGTGGCAGCAGGAGGACCCGCGGACGCACGCGGTTACGACGACAGAGATGTTCAAGCTGGACAATTGCAAAAAGCGGATTGATCTGCCGGTATGGCAGGTCAATGTGGCCGGCGACCAGTATTTTGACCATCACCGCGTGGAGCAGCATTTGCGCGTCACGTTTCCGACGGTGCATATCATGACGGCACAGGTGCCCTACCACGCGCCGAGTATCATTGCCGATGAAGCTGCCGCCGCGCCGATGATTCCGCCGCGGCTGCGGCGCGCCCTTAACAAGCTGTCATGACCCGGATGGTATAATTGCAGGCATGAAGATCGGCCTTGTTTGTCCGTATAACATTGCCTTGGGGGGCGGTGTGCAGGAGATCGTCAGTGCCATGCGGGGCATTTTGGTGGCGCGCGGGCACGAGGTTAGCATCATCACCGCGCAGCCGCGCGACCTGACCGGCGTCGATACAGCCGGCATGATTTTTTTGGGTACGTCGGTTGACGTGCGCTGGCCGAATCACACAACGGCACCGCTTTCGGCCTCTATCAGCATGGAGGCCATCGAGCAAGTGCTGGATGCCGAGAAGTTCGATATCCTGCACTTCCACGAGCCGTGGGTGCCGTCGCTCAGCCGACAGATTCTCAGCCGCAGCACCAGCG
>DASZYD010000021.1:0-26944 GCA_035545555.1 Saccharimonadales bacterium (SeqCode)
GCACCGCGCAGCTGGTACAGGTCGCCATGACCACCCAGGCGAGTGGCGGCACAAATGACCAGACCATTGCGAAGGATATCCGCAGCGCCGTGAGCGATGCGCTTAGCGGCACGACGCTGAAGGCTGGCCTCACCGGCCAGCTGGCGCTTGACGCCGATTCGACCAGCTCGTTCAACAAGGCCGAGAAGGTCGTCACGCTCGCCACGTTCCTGCTGGTGATCCTGCTGCCGGGCCTCATCTTCCGAAGCCCGGTTGCGGCGTTTGCGCCGGTCCTGGCCGTCAGCCTGGTGTACGCGCTGGCACAGTCGCTCATCGCCCTGGCCGCCAAAACGTTTGGTTTTAAGATCAGCGACCAGCTGAGCATCTTGTATACGGTGGTGCTCTTCGGTATCGGCACCGATTACATTTTGTTCCTGCTGTTCCGCTACCGGGAGAAACTGCGTACCGGTGCCCGCGGGCTGGATGTTGTCGCCTTCGCGCTCAGCCGGGCAGGGGAGGCCATCCTGTCGGCTGCCCTGGTGGTGGCCGCCGCGTTTGCCGCGCTCGGCTTCTCAGATTTCGGTATCTTCAAAAACCTGGCGCCCGGCCTGGTCATCTGCGTACTGACAATGCTCCTGGCCGTGCTGACGCTCATCCCGGCCGTCGTGGCGGTCATCGGACCGCGCATCTTTTGGCCGAGCAAGGCATGGCAGCAGGCGCCTCAGCCGACCGCCTCCAAGCGGATCGGCGGCATTGTCAGCCGGCACCCGGCCTGGACAGCGTTGGTCGCGCTGGTAATTCTGGTAGGGTTTGCAACCGGCTATCCGCAGCTCAAGACTGACTACAATACCCTGAGCCAGCTACCGCAGAACACTGAGAGCACCAAGACGTACAACGAGGTGAGCAAGAAGTTCTCGGCCGGAGCCATTTCGCCTACCGACGTGTACTATGTCGCAAGCAAGCCGTTCACCCCGGCGCAGCTGAACCTGCTTACCGGCAACCTGCTCAAGCAGACCAATACCAAGCCGGCCGGTAGGCCGACACTGTCCGCCGACGGCAAGACAGCGCAGATCAGCGTCTATCTGCCGGGCAGCCCGTATGCCGACAGTACACTCGACTACGTGCAGGACACATTCCGGCCCGCCGCGCACCGCCTGGGCGATCAGCAGCACCTGACTACCTATGTGGGCGGGCAGAGCGCCGCCTTCGTGGACGTACGCTCGGTCGTTACCCGCGACCTGAAGGTTATCCTCCCGGTGGCCGCCGGCATTATCTTCCTCATTCTGGCGTTGCTGCTGCGAAGCGTGCTCGCGCCGCTGTACCTGCTGGTGGCTGTGGCGCTTGGCTACACCGCGACATTGGGCGGCACGGTGTACCTCTTCCAGCATATCGCCGGTGATGCCGGGCTGATCTTCTTCATCCCCATCATGGTCTACCTGTTTGTCGTAGCTATCGGAACCGACTATAACATCCTGACGATGACCCGCTTGCGCGAAGAGGTACGCGGCGGCAACAACCCGCGTGAGGCGGCCGACCTCACCATCGAACACAGCAGTGCTACGGTCGCCAGCGCCGGCATCATCCTGGCGGGCACCTTTGGCTCGCTTGCGTTGGCCGGCCTAAGCCTGCTGGCCCAGCTGGGCTTTGCGGTCGCGTTCGGCATCGTGCTGTCGGCATTCATCATCGCACCGCTGCTGGTGCCATCTGTTTCTACATTGCTCGGTTACAAAGTGTGGTGGCCCGGCCACCGGCCCGCTGCCGACAAAAACAGATCGTGAACGTAGCCAAAATCACGATAGCGCGCCTGCCGCGCTGTGGCGTATAGTAAATGCTAGCCATGTGAGGGCTGGCGGATAGCCTTCCTCCTCGCAGACGTTATATCGACTACGTTCGATCACCCAGGCAAGCGCACCGATTGGTCCACCGCTTGACCTTACAAACAAACGAGGTTCCTACAACGGCAGCTTAGGGACGGCTTAGGCCTGCACGGAATCTATCCTCCACAAAATCCGTAGCCACTGTTCGAGAGCACAGTTTGGTCTTTGTTATGTAACTCGGAGGATTCTCGTATGACACAGGTGATCAACCAGACAGTCGATATCAACGCCTTCTACTTTGTCGGCAAAGAGCTCAAGACGTTCCCGCGGCAGATTGAGTACGGCGGGCGGGCCGTCACGTTTGGCAGCGGCCTAAGGCTACGTGTCGAACGTGAAGGGCGGAGCGTCTTTTTCTTCCACATGAGCGCGCTGGATGGCGAGACATACAAACTGCGCCAAGATGGCGACGAGTGGACGCTCGAAGGAGTTTTGTAATGCATGACGTATCGTTGGAACTGGACGGGGAGCAAGGCGTCAGCGTCCATGCTGGCTTTCCCAACCCGGCGGCAGACCGGCGGCTCAGCGGACTCGACCTCAACCAGCTGCTCATCCGCCACCCTACCAGCACCTTTCTGTTCCGCATCCGCGGCGAGCAGGGCATTACCCAGGGCATTTTTGACGGCGACCTGGCCGTAGTTGACCGCCTGGCCGCGGCCCGCGCGCACGATCTGGTGCTTTGGCACGACGGCCAGCGCTTCAATTTGTCGCGGCCCAGCCGCATGCCGGCCGGCGGCAGACGCTGGGGCACAGTCACCGCCATTGTCCATCAGTACCAGACGAACGAGAAAGTGTCATGAACTATCGGGGGCAATTACCGGCCTTGAACTTTTGGCTGCTTTTCCTTCAAGAGAAAAATAGCCAGTCGACTTCTTAAAGCACGGAAGTACCCAGCCAAAAGCCATGAGAGGTGGTATGAATCGCCAAAACGTCTTTGCCCTTGTGGACTGTAACAACTTTTTTGTCAGTTGCGAGCGCGTGTTCCGGCCGGACCTGGAAGGAAGGCCCGTGGTGGTGCTCTCCAGCAACGACGGCTGCGTGGTATCGCGCAGCAATGAAGCCAAAGCACTTGGCGTGCCGATGGGCGCCCCGGCATTCCAATATCGGCCGCTTTTCAAACGCAAGGGCATCGCCCAATTTTCAGCCAACTTTGAGCTCTATGGCAACATTTCCCGCCGGATTACCAGCGTGCTGCGTGCTGCGTGCCCGCGTATCGAGGTCTATTCGGTCGATGAGTCATTTCTCGACATCAGCACGCTGCCCATCGCCGACTATGCCGGCTGGGCGGCTGAGCTGCGGGGTGCCATCTTGCGGGCAGTAGGGGTACCGGTATCCATCGGCATCGCGCCGACCAAAACGCTTGCCAAGCTCGGTGCAGATTATGCCAAGAAGCATGGAGAGACCGGCGGCGTGCTGGACCTGGCCGGCATCGGCGTAATGGTGCGCGAGCAGCACCTGGCAGGCTTTCCGCTTGAGGATGTCTGGGGCGTCGGACGGCGCCTGAGCCCGCGGCTCAGGGCAGAGGGCATCCATACCGCGCTGGCGCTGGCCCGGTTGACGCCACGACGGGCGCGCCAGCTGATGGGCCTTGCCGGCGCGCAGATGGTCGAGGAACTGCGCGGTGTCAGCTGCCATCCCTTCGGCCCGGGCCGGGAGCTCCATCAGACCATCATGCGCAGCCGCACGTTCGGCGAGGACACGAGCGAACGTGCGGTAGTCGAGGCGGCCATTGCCAGCATGGCGGCACGCGCCGCCTACGAAGCACGCGAAGAAGGGCAGCTGGCCCGCCGCGCGCTGCTGTTTCTCAGCACCAGCCGCCATAAGCCCGGCTACCAGGCCTGGCACGAGGAAGTCCGCTTCGCGATGCCGACAGCCGACAGCGGCGCTGTTATCGACGATCTCCTCCGCCGGTTCGATACTATCTACCGCTCCGCAATCGCCTATCACCGTGCCGGTGTCACCCTGTATGAGTTCAGTCCGGCCGGCCACCTGCAGATCGACCTGCTCGGCACCGTAGAGCCGGCCGCTTTCGATGCGGCACGTGCCCGCCTTGCCGCCGTCGACCGGCTGAATGCCCGCTTTGGCCGTAGCATGGTGCACTATGCCGCGGAGGATCTGAGCGCCGCCTGGCAGCCGCGGCAGCACCTGCGCTCGCCGCGGTATGTCAGCAATTGGCAGGAATTACCCGAGGCATATCCGGTAGAATAGAACTATGCAATTGAGCGAGGAACTGCTGGCGCACTACCCGATCGTTTCCGACCAGGTCGATGCGGGCGATATCCGCCTGATACTCGATGAGCTGAGCGCTACCTTGGCCAGACAGGTGCCGGGCGATATTGTCGAGTTCGGCTGCTACATCGGCACCACCAGCCTGTTCATCCGCCGCGTGCTCGACCGGTCGCCGGGCACCGCGGACCGGATGCTGCACGTCTACGATTCGTTTGCCGGCCTGCCGCCCAAGACGATTGCCGACGCCAGCATTGCCGGCACCGCGTTCAAGGCAGGCGAACTGGCCGTCAGCAAAAAGCAACTGCGGCGCGAGTTCCAGCGGGCGGGGCTGCACGCGCCGGTCGTCCACAAGGGCTGGTTCGATGAGCTGACTGCGCGTGATGTCCCGCCAACGATCGCCTTTGCCTTTTTGGACGGCGACTTTTACGAATCGATCTTGAGCTCGCTCCAGCTCGTCTGGCCGCGGCTCGCCGGCGGCGGGACAATCGTCGTAGACGACTACGCTCGCGAAGCACTGCCGGGAGTGGAACGCGCCGTGCGCGATTTCTTTCACGGCCGTCTCCCCGAACTGCGTCAAACACACGGTTTGGCGATTATGCATAAGGAGTAAAGCCGCGCCGGGCAAGCCCGGCGCGTATGCTATAGTGGAGCAGAAGCATATACACAAAAACGCCATGACGCGCTACCATCGGCACCTGCACAGCAAGAAACGACGGGTGCTGATTGTGGCCAAAAAGGTCCGGCCCAAACTGGTCGACCGCCTGACGTTTGTCGTTGCCGTGCTGGAGCCGCTCGTTACCGTACCGCAGGCCGTTGTCATCTTCCAACACCGGTCGGCTGCTGATGTGTCGCTGGCCACCTGGATCGGCTACGAGACACTAACACTCGTCTGGCTATGGTATGGCATCGTTCACAAGGAGCGGATCATCTTGCTGTACCAGGGCCTGTTTTTTGTGGTGCAAAGCGCGGTCATCATCGGCGGCATCGTCTACGGCGCGCACTGGTAGACACTGTTTGATGCAGGTCACAGCAATTGCATGCTCGCACATCGTATGATGCAGACATGCTGGCCGGGTTGGCGTGCACGGCATGCGGCTTTATCGAACTCCTGATAGGGCTGCGCGTCGCATTCCTGCCGCTTGCGCGCCAACCAAGTCAGCGCACTTGTCACGTGGGTCTGCCTGGCCGGATGAGGCTGGGCAGTTTTTCACATGCGGCATGCAAGTTCAATCACATGCGCACGGCGTAATTCCTAACTTTATCCGTCGCGCATGTCTACGACAATACCATGCATGCCGACTTTCAACACGCGGGCACGTCTTAGCAGGCTGTGGGCCAGCCCGTTTTTGCGCCACAATGCGGTGTATTTTGCCGGATCGATGGCCATTGGGCTGCTGAATTATCTGTATTACCCAGTGCTCGGACGGCTGATGCCGCCGGGCGGTTTTGGCGAGGCGCAGGTGCTGGCGGTGCTGCTGGCGCAGGTGACCATCTTTCTCAATGTATTTGGGCTGATGACGGTCAATATAGTGACGAACTACCGCGACCCGGCGCGGCGCAACCAGCTGATCCTGGAGCTGGAGCAGCTGGCCTTAACGCTTGCCGGCATCTGTCTGGTAGCGGCGGCTCTTGGCGGGGGATGGCTGCAGCGTTTTTTCCATTTTGATTCGGCCTGGCCGTTTATCATCTTGATGCTTGCCGTGCTGGCCACCGTGCCGCTGACCTTCCGGATGAGTTTTCTGCGGGGGCAGCAGCGTTTTGCCGCTGCTTCTATCGTAGGCGTGGTCGGGTCGGCAGCAGACCTCGTCTTGGCAGCAACATTTGTGCGGCTCGGGTGGGGTGCAGCCGGCGCGATGTGGGGGCTGGTCGCCGGGCAGCTGGCGGCCTACGGTGTGGGCGTGCTGTATACGCGCAAACACGGCTTGGGCGAGACGCTGCACGTGGCCGTCCGGCGGCTGGCAGCGATCAGGCTGGTGCTGCCCGAAGCGCGGTATGCCGGCCTGGTTTTCGTCTGCTCGCTGGGCATGACAGCGCTCTATAGCATCGACTCGGTCGCGGTGAAACACTATTTCGACGCCCGCACGGCCGGCCTCTACGCCGGCATCGCCACCATCGCCCGGATCATCTTCTTTCTGACGGCTTCGGTGGCGCAGGTCCTGCTGCCGTCGGTTAAGCTGGCACACCGGCAACGGCAAAATCTGCAGGTTCTGGGCAAATCTTTTCTGCTGCTGCTTCTGATCGGCGGCAGCGCACAGCTTGCATTTTTGGCCGCACCGCAGCTCGTCGTGCGATTACTCATGGGCAGCGCCTATCTGCCGTACGCCTATCTACTGCCGCGCCTAAGCCTGGCGCTATTTGTCATGTCGGTCGTCAATCTGCTGGTGATGTACCACTTGGCGCTACGGCACCGGAGCACGCTGGTCCTGGTGGTTGCCGGTTTTGCAGCGATGTCCGCGCTGCTGTATGCCAATCACGGTAGCCTTGCGGCAATCGTGGATTGTCTGGCGGGAGGGAGCTTGACAACGCTGGCGCTTATCGGCGGCTGGGCGGTGTGGAGCCTGGCGAGGCGCACAAAGTGGACACCTTGGCGAGAGGAGGCAAAAGAACTATGACACCATTCATATCTGTTGTTGTCCCATTCTATAATGAGGCGGCAAACCTGCCGCTGCTATACCATGAGCTCGACCGGCATACGCGGCGGCTGCCGTATCGGTTTGAGCTGCTGTTCGTGGACGACGGATCATCGGACGATTCCGCCGTCATCGTCCGCAAGCAGGCTCACGCCGACCGCCGCGTCCGGTTAATCCGGCTGGCGCGTAACTTCGGCAAAGAGGCGGCCATGACCGCCGGGCTGCACGCCGCACGCGGTGATGCGGCCATCATCATTGATGCCGACCTGCAAATGCCGCCGCGGCTCATCGGCCAGTTCATTCAGCGCTGGCGGCAGGGTGCGGAAGTGGTAGTAGGCGTCTTTAAGCGGCGCAACATGAGTCGGTTACATCGGTGGGGCTCGCATCTTTTTTACCGCATCATGCACGTCATCGGCTACACCGAGATTACACCGCACGCGACCGACTACCGCCTGTTGGACAGGGAAGTCGTCGATGCTTTCGGCCGGCTGACCGAGCGCAGCCGTATCACCCGCGGGCTGATCGACTGGCTGGGTTTCCGCCGGGCCTACGTCTACTTCGAACAGCAGCCGCGGCACGCCGGCCGGCCGACATATAACTTCAAAAAGTTGTTCGGCCTGGCTATAAACACCTTTACGAGCTTTAGCATGGTGCCGCTGACGCTGGCGGGCTATCTTGGGCTGGCTATTTTGCTCTTCAGCCTGCCGCTGGGCGGCTTTCTGGCCGTCGAGCGGTACGGCCTCAGCGACCCGCTGCATTGGGGCATCAACGGCACGACAATGCTGGCCGTGCTCATCCTCTGTCTGGTCGGTCTGGTGCTGGCCTGCCTGGGGCTGATGTCGCTGTACATCGCCCATATCCATGAGGAAGTGACCAACCGGCCGCTCTATGTCATCCGTCAGGGTGAGGATCACGGCAGTGCGGTACCGCGTGAAGTAGAGGCCATTGCGCGCGAGGTGACCGCCTCATGAGCACTATTTTGTGGATCACCTGGAAAGATTACGGGCATCCGGAAGCCGGCGGGGCAGAGGTTGTAGCCCGCGAGCTGACCGCACGGCTGTGTGCCGACGGCCATGCGGTAACCATGCTGACGTGCGGCTACCCGGGCGCGCCGGCACAGGGGCAGTTGGGCGGTGTGCGGGTAATCCGCGTCGGCAGCAGCCGCTATCTGCATCCGTTTCAGGCATTCGGGTACTACGTGCGCCACTTGCGCGGCCGGTTCGATATTGTCATAGAGGAAGTGAACGGCGCCGCGCCGTATTTTTGTGTGCTGTTCGAGCACCGCGCGCGGCGGTTTTTGCTGTATCACCAGCTGGGCCGCAAAAACTGGCTGTATGAAGTGCCCGCGCCGTTCGGCCGGCTTGGGTATCATATACTCGCGCCGGCGGCGACACGCCTTGCTAGCCTGTCCGGCGTGCCGGTCATCACCGTTTCCGCCAGTACCCGGGCGGCCCTGGCCAAGCACGGCTTCGGGCCGTCTCGCACGCATATTATCTCCGAGGGCATCCAGCTGCAACCGCTGCCCAGCTTAGCAGCCGTGCATAAGTATGACCGGCCGACGTGCCTGTGCCTTGGGGCGATGCGCGCCATGAAGCGCACACTCGACCAGGTGAAGGCATTCGAGATTGCCAAGCAGCGCCTGCCGGGTCTACAGCTCAAAATTGCCGGCAGCGCGGCTGGTGCATACGGCCGGCAGGTGCTGAGCTATGCCCGCCGCAGCCCCTACGCGGCCGACATCACCTACCTTGGCCACGTCAGTGCAGCCGACAAGCTGGCGCTGCTTAGGCAAAGCCACGTCATCCTGCAAACCGCAGTCGAAGAGGGATGGGGGCTGACCATCACCGAGGCTGCAGCGCAAGGCACGCCGGCCGTCGCCTACGATGTCGCCGGGCTGCGCGACAGCATCCGCCACCAGCAGACCGGCCTTACCACGGCCGAGAACCCGGCGTCGCTGGCCGAGGCAATTGTCCGTCTGCTCACTGCCCGCAACTTCTACGAGCAGTGCCGGCGCGCTGCCTGGCAGTGGAGCCGCCATATTACGTTTCAGCAAAGCTACCAGGATTTTACCCGCATAGTGGGCCTAGCATAGGAGGCTGCCGGCATGGATCAACCGCTTGTTTCTATGATTGTCACGACCAAAAATAACCATGCGACGCTGCCCGCCTGCCTCGACTCCATCCGGTGGCAAAGCTACCCGCACACCGAACTGATCGTCGTCGACAACTACTCTGCCGACGACACCAAAACGATTGCGCTGGGCTACACCGGCCGGGTGTTCGAAAAAGGTCCGGAGCGCTCGACCCAGCGCAATTTCGGCGTGCAGCAGGCCCGCGGCACGTACGTCCTGATTATCGACTCTGACATGGAGCTTGCCGAGGATGTGGTGGTGGCCTGCGTGGCGCACGCGGCTGCCGAGCCGGCTGCCGGTGCCATAATCATCCCGGAAGAATCATTCGGGCGCGGCTTCTGGGCCCAGTGCAAGCGGCTGGAACGGTCATTCTACGTCGGCCAGGACGCTATTGAGGCTGCCCGTTTTTTCGACAGGCAGTTGTACGAGCAGCTTGGCGGGTATGATGAGGGTCTGACCGGCGGCGAAGATTGGGATCTGACCCGGCGTGCCCGGCGCCTAACGAGCATCGGCCGCGTGGCACCGTTCATCCGGCACAACGAGGGCCGGCCGCGCTTTACGCGAACCGTGCGCAAAATGTACTACTACAGCCACGCCGCGACCGCTTTTTTCGGGCGCAACCCCGGCGGTACGCCGCTGACCGACCCGTCCGGCCCGTTGGCGCGGTACAAGCTGTTTTTTTCGCGCCCCGGCAGGCTGTTCAGAAATCCCCTCCTTGGGCTGGGTATGCTGACGCTTAAAACCGCCGAGTACGCCGCGGGCGGGCTGGGCTACTACCAGGCACGCCGGCCGGCCACAAGGGGCGGCAATGATGCATAGCGCCCCCCGCAAGCTCCGGCTGACATTCTTCTCGTTCGGCATTTTGGAGCAGGGCGGGGGTTTTGAGAATTATCTGCTGAGCACAGCCCGCGGCCTGGCCGAACGCTACCGCGATGTGGCGGTGTCGGTCAATACCATGGACCCGGCAACGGTCGAAAAGCTGCAGCGGCTGCTCTCCATCTATTTTATGCGCCGGCAGGATCCGCGCGGCATCTACCGCGAAACGTATGAGTCGGTGTGCGCCCGTCTCGGGCCGGAGGTGTCATACCACCGGTCAACAACGTTGCGCGAGCTGACCGCACGGCTCAAGGACAGCGATGTTATCTATGCCAAAAACGAGGTGCTGGAGCTGGCAGTGCTGCAGCATATCGGCATCAAGCAGCTGCCGCCGGTCATCGTGGGCGTACATACGCCTATCTATTATCCTCATGCCAGCAGCCTGTCGGCACACCTGCACAATGTTCTGTACAGCGGGCCGGTCTACCGGCGACTACTGCAGGGCACCCGCAGCGTAGAAGTCAATACTGCCGATGATCTCAGGCTGGTGCAGTCGCGCTTGCGCGGCGTCCGTGCCGCGGTCGTCCGGCAGGCCATTGCCTTGCCGGAGCTCGATATGCCGCCCGCCGAACCGGGTATCTTACGTCTGCTGTTTGTCGGCCGGCTGACCGAGCAGAAGGGGGTCGATCTGCTGCTGGCAGTGGCGCGCGCGCTGGCGCGCGAGCACCCCGGCGCATATGAGCTGCGCATTGCCGGCTCCGGCGACCCGGCCATCATGCAGCAGGTACAACAGCTCGCCGGCAGGAACGACGCCGTCGCGTACCTCGGCCATGTACCGAACGAGCATATTGCCGAGCACTACCAATGGGCCGATGCGACGCTCATCCCGTCACGGTTCGAGACACTCAATAAAGTGGCCATCGAAACAGCCGCCGCCGGCAAGGTAGCCGTGGCGGCCGACATCCCGGGGCCACGCGCCATTATTCAGCACGGCGTGACCGGTTTTTTGGTGCCGCGGCATGAAGCGGCGTTCATGGCATGTCTGGCCAGGTTGATTACCCTCAAACGGGACAGCCCGGCTGCGCTGCAGACCATTGGCCGGGCCGCGTACCAGCGCGTCCGCGAACAGTTCGACCCGGCAGCGGCGTTGGCCGAACTGTACAACGACATTACGGCAACGGCAGGCGCGGTATGAGCCTGACGTCGATCAAACAATCGGCAATGGCGCGGCGGCTGGCGTTAGGCCTCACCGCAGTGGTGGCGATCGCCGGTGTCTGTAATGCCTGGTTTCTGAGTTTCGGCATCCGGACCGATGGCGACTGGGGCTTTCTGCTCAAATCGACCGCCGATACGTTGCGGCGCTACTACTTCTCGACATGGCTGTCCGACATGCAGTTCGGCCGGGTGCTGTTCGATGCCGGGCAGGCGCCCACGTACGCGCTGTATGGCGTGTTTTCCGCCTATCTGCACACCGGCTATGCACTGAACGAGCGGCTGATCCACCTGTGGCCGGCGGTCATCATCGCCGTCGTCAGCTCCTACCTGTTGGTGCATCATATGTTTCGGGACATGTTTGCGGCAATCCTAGGCGCCATTGTCTATTCGTCGAACACCTATTTCTTAACGCTCCTGACCGGCGATATCACCCTGGCGCCGGCATATGCGCTGGCGCCGCTCGTGGTGCTGCTGTATCTCAAAGCCATCAATGCTCGCCGCGCGCTGCTCTATGTGCTGCTGTGCGCCATCGCACTAGGCGCGTGCGGCGCCTATGAGCCAAGAGTGGCGTATGTGGTAGTGCTGGCACTGGGCCTTTTGGCGGCGACGCATTTTTGCTTTACGGTGCTGCCACGCGGCGGGCTGACGTGGCGCGGGACGGCACGGCTGCTCATCATCTATGCCAGTCCGCTGGCGCTGTTCGGGCTGCTTAATGCATACTGGCTTTTCGGTGTCGCCAGGGCCGGGCTGAGCGGCAACGGCATCATCGCTTCGAGCCTGTTCGGCAATGAGTTCTTTAACATGTCCGAGGCGCTGACGCTCTTCCAGCCATATTGGACCGGCGGGCAGATCCAACCTTTCTATGTCCATGCCATTCCTCTCTATTTCTGGCTCATCCCGGCGGCCGCGGCAGCGGCCTTGGCGCTCAACAAAAAACGGCCCGTGCTCCTGTTTGCGGCGCTCAGCGGCGTGCTGGGCATCTTCCTGGCCAAGCAGTCTGATGCGCCGTTTCCGGCTCTGTATCACTGGCTGTTTGTGCACGTGCCGGGCTTCAATGCCTTCCGGGAGGCCAGCAAGTTCGACCTGCTGGTGGCGCTGGCGTACGCCATATTGTTGCCGGCGCTGTTCTGGTATGTGAAGGGGCGGTACCGTAACCGCGTGCTGAGTGTGGCGACCTTTGCGGCACTGGCACTCTTGTTCTTACCCAACCTCATACCGATTGCCACCCGCCAGATCGGCGCGACGTTTCAGCCGCGGCAGATACCGGCGCAGTATGTACGGCTGAATACGTTTCTGGACACCAAAACGTTCGGCCGCGTGCTGTGGGTACCGCAAAAATCCCGCTGGAGCCTCGACACAGCACAACATCCCGCGGTTAGTGCCGCCAATTTGCTCAGCCAGTCATGGCCGGCGCTGGCCACCGATTACAGCCAGTACAGCAACGCCACGGTCAGCGATGAGCTGGCTTCGCTCTTCCAGCAACCGTACATGCCGGCCATGATAGCTGCCGGCGATATCACCTACGTCGTCGTGCCGATGCGCGACCTTGCCAACGATGATAATTTTTACAAGAGTTATAATGACGACCCGGCTATGTTCGCCCAGCTGCTTGATGCAGCCGGGTACCTGAAGCGGGCGCCGGTGCAAGTCAGCGGTTTTAGTGTGTACGAGACCGTGCAGCGGCCGCAGCCGTACTTTGCTGCCGCGTCAACGCTGTACGGGCTGAGTGCCGACACGCCTCTGTCATCGACATACACATTTTGGCAGGACGTACTGGGCGGCAAGCAACCGTTCAATTTCGTCGTGGGGGAGAGTGCGCCACCATATGCAACCACCATCACCGATTTGTTCGCACGCTACACTGCCGGCGACCTGGCCGGCAATACGCTGCCCGTGCGAACACCGCCCGGCCGCCAAGTGAGCGGCTACTATGCCGATCAGGCGTACAGCGACACGTGGTACACGGCCGGCAAGCAGTCCGTCACGTTCCAGACTACCCGACTGCCAACGCCCGGCGAGCTGACGCAGAAGTTAGCGGCACCGGCACAAACCACCATACCGCTTCATACCGGCCAAACGTATGTCATTGCCAACAGCAGCACTATTGAAGCGGTCGACCGGAGCACCACGCCAACCTTCCTGGGCTCGCCGCGGAGCGACACCGCTCTGTATGCGGTCGGTACCAATGCCGTGCCTGCGCCGCCAATCAGTCACAGCCTCTGGCAGCACCAGGTACGTGATTGTGCACCGTACGGCAGTATACCTGCGAATATCGACCTGAGCAGCGATGTCGATGACCGTCTCAACCAGCCCGTACTGTCATTGGCAGCCGATGATCACGCCGCCTGTACCGGACCGCCGCCGATACACGTCAAGCCCGGCAGCACGTATCTGTGGCAGTTCCGGTACCGCGGCTTCAGCGCGCCGTTCGCCAGTTACCGGCTGACCTATAACACGCCCGGACAGCCCGCCATCACGACAAAGGACATACCGCTCATCGACAACGATTGGCACACCTACGAAACCGTCGTGCACGTTCCCGACAACGCAACCACTGTCCAGGTGCAGCTCATCGTACGGCCGTCCAACCAGATCGGCGACCACGCCGCCGTATCCTTTACGGGCGTCAAGCTGTTACCGCTCCAGCAGGTAGCAAGCATCCCTACCGCCACAGGAGTGATCCAGAAAACCATCAACACGCTGTCGGCGCCGTTACCGCCATACCCGGCGGGGGATTTTCATAATCTCATCCCAAACGGTTCGTTCCAGCACGGCCTGTGGCACCGGCAGGTGGGCGATTGCGATGCCTACGACAGCCAGCCCAAACTCAGCATGGCACGTGTCAGCCACGGTCCCGGCGGCGCATATGCGCTGGAACTCGGCGCCGCGCGTCACATCGCTTGTACAGATACGGGACAGCTGCCGGTGCAGGGCGGGGGAACGTATCTGCTCCAATTCGACTATCAGAGCCCCAATGCCGTCAATGCCGGCTTCACGGCCGCGCTGGACGACAAAAACGCCACCCGGATAACGCAGCAGATCCCCATTAAAGACAGCCGCTGGCATACCTACCGCCAAGTCATCACCATTCCGCCCGATGCCAAGCATCTGACGCTGGCCGTGTATGCCTATAGCAGCGCCGACAGCTCGGGCTATCTCCTCGACCGCTACACCGACTTTGTGCTTCGCCAGGTGCCCGATGTGCAACATCGTTTTTATGCGGTGTCTGACCCGGCCATGCGCCTTACCGCGCCCGGCCGCATTACCTACCACACGGTCAGCGCCACCGCCAAAACAGTGACCGTAACGCACGCGACCGGGCCGTTCATCCTGCTGATGAGCGAGCAATACCATCCGGGCTGGCAGGTACGCCTGAGTACGCGTCCGGGCTGGCCGCTACCGTGGCACGCGCCGGCGGCGCTGCCGGCCGGCGACCACTTCGAGGCAGATGGCTTCACGAACGGCTGGCTGATCGATCCGCAGGCCGTCTGTGCCGCCGACTCCGCGGTCTGCACCAGGCTGGCTGGCGGCGGCTACGACCTGCACTTTGTCGTGCAATTTGCGCCGCAAGCCTGGTTCAATGCGGGCCTGACCATCAGCGGCGCCACGCTTGCCGGCTGTCTGGTTGCCATTGCCGTGCTGCTGATTGCCCGGCGGCACCGTACCATCGTAAACAGGAGAGCCTATGTCCACCAGTCGCGCGTCTAAACCGATACTATTGCTTGGCGCCTACGGCCGGGGCAACGCCGGTGATGATGTTTTTATCATCGCGGCGCTCCAGCTGTTCAAAGACCGCACCATCTATATGAACGCAGCCGACGACTCGCTGCTGCCGCCGCGGGCCCGGACGAGCGGTATCCAGACGCTCTCCACCGTCAGTGGGCGCGACCTGTTCAAGAAGATCAGCGTTTTCCTGCAGGTCAGGCACGTGGTGTACTGGGGCGGCGACTTATGGGTCGAGCTGTACGGTGCGCCACGGCCCCGGCAATTGCTCTACAATATGGTCTTTCTGAATTGTCTGCTGCGGCTGGCCGGCAAACGCATATACTACATCGGCTGCGGCATCGGCGATCTGCAGGGCTTTTCGCTCTGGCTGGCCCGATTGTCCGCACGGATGGCCAGAGCCGTAACGGTGCGTGAGCGTCGCAGTGCGCAAATTCTCCGGCTGAAGCAGGTGAGCGTGCTGCCGGACTTGGCCATCACGCTGCCATATCACCGGCCGGCGATGCACCAGCGCTCAGCCACCCGACCATTCTCGGTGGTCATTTCGGTGATGCATTCGCTGCCGGATGCCGAACAAACATTCCCGCGGTTGTTGCGGTCAATAGCCGATCTCGTAAATAGCCTGCCGCCGGAGCGATTCCAGGTTACCGTTCTGCCGATGCACATGTCTGGCACCGATGTCTTTGATGACCTTCGCGCCTCCGAGGCACTCCTGCAGCACATCACCGTCCCCATACAACTGGCCGACACCAGGCGCAGCCTCCGCGCTACCGTTAAGCTGCTCAGCGGCAGCCACCTGGTCATCGGCACGCGGTTGCACGCCAACATCCTTGCCATCATGAACGCCACGCCGGCCATCGGCATCGCCTACCGGCCCAAAGTCCGCTCGTTTTTCACCGATAATCAGCTGGACGGCTATGTGCTGGCGCTCGACCAATTGCAACAGCTTGGCGGCCTGTTCCATCAAATCATCGACAATTACGAGGCAGTCGCAGAACAGTTCTATCGGGTAAGCAACCGTAATCTCAGCCAACGGACTGCATATGCCAAGCTCATCAGCAACCTCTAGCCCCGGCAAGCCGGCGCCGGCACGCTGGCTCTGGCTGGCGTATAGCGGCCTGGCACTGCTGATACTCGGCCCGCTTTTGCGCCCCGGCTACGTCCTGACACTCGACATGGTCTTTACGCCACGGTTGCGGCTGGCGGCGGTTACCGACAACACATATCTTTTTTCTGCGCTCCTGCGCCTGTTCAACGTTGTATTGCCAGGCGATGTGATCCAAAGGCTTATCCTGGCTGGCACATTCGTCGCTGCTGGGTCAGGCATGCATCTGCTCGCCAGGCGGTTGGCGATAGCAGAAATCGGGGCATACGTCGCCGGTGTGCTGTATGTGCTCAACCCGTTTACCTACGACCGGTTGATGGCCGGCCAGTATGAGGTGTTGTTGGGCTATGCGCTACTGCCATGGGCGGTGCGCAGTTTGCTGGCGTTTCTTGAGCGGCCAGCCGGCTGCTCGGCGGCACTGCTGGCGGTATGGAGCATGGCGATAAGTATCGTCTCAATCCATACCTTCGGCATGGTCGTGTTGTTGGCAGCTATCGGCAGCGTCCTCGGGCTGTGGCGATATCACCAACAGACCGGGTATCGCCAGCTGCTCCTGCGGTATGGCCTGACAGCAACCGCACTCGTCACCATCGTAAGCGCGTACTGGCTGCTGCCCTTGGTGTTGGGCAAGGGAAGCGCTGCGGCGGCCGTTGCCCGCTTTGGGGCCGGCGACCGGGAGGCCTTTGCCACGGTCGGCAGCGGCATAGTCGGACGCCTTGGCAATATCGTACGGCTGCAAGGTTTTTGGGCCGAGACGCATGGTCTCTACACGTTACCGCAAGCAGGCGACCGGGCATGGGGGCTGCTGGCACTGCTTATGTGGGCGGTCATCGGTTGCGGCGCTGCCCGGCTTTGGCGCCGGGGGAATAGGCAGCGGTTTGCCGCCGTCTTGCTTGGCGCCAGCAGCATCGTCGCCATCTTCTTGGCGGCAGGAGCCTTGGACGGCTGGCTGGCGGCGCACGTACCATTGTTTGCCGGCTACCGCGAGCCGGAGAAGTTCGTAGCCATCGTAGCGCTCACGTTCGCCGTCTGCGCCGGCGCTGGCGCAACGGCCATTGTGCATTACTGCCAAAGCCAGCAGTGGCGCTGGGCCCCGCCGGTCGCGGCGGGCCTGCTGCTTCTGGTGCCAATCGTCTACACGCCCACGATGCTGTGGGGTGCGCAGGGGCAGCTCGCGGCCGTCTCGTACCCGGCCGACTGGGCAATGGCAAATCAGCGTCTCAATGCCGAGCACGGCACCTTCCAGACGCTCTTTTTGCCATGGCACCTGTATATGTACTTTGGTTTTGCAGGCCGGATTGTTGCCAATCCGGCACCGCTGTTCTTTGATACGCCCATCATTGCGAGTAATAATCCCGAATTGGGCGACGCCCAGCCGAGTACCGGCGGCGCCATACAACAAAGCGTAACCCGGCTGCTGCGGCCGGCGGCGCCTGACCCTAGCTTCGCGGCACGGCTGGCCGCCCTGCACATCAAGTACATCCTGCTCGCCAAAGAGGATGACTATCACCGCTACCTATATCTGAACAGCCAGCCCGGCATCCGGCTTATCAGCAGCAGCGCCACACTGGCGCTGTATCGAAACGAGGCGCTGCAATGAGCCAGCTCGTCGACCCGTTCGTGCCGGTTCGCCGGGCGCTGCAGCGGCGTGTCGTTACTGCCAGCCGGCGGCCAATTCCCGGCGGCCAATATGGCCGGGAATGGTTCCGGCCGGGGCCAACGGTCAAGCCGTCTATGGGCGACAGCCGTTCCGCTCCACCGCCGGCGGTTCGCCGACCACAGCGCATCACGCCACCGGTAGAGGCGAGGCAGCAGGCCGTTCCAGCGTCGCCGCGCCACACAGCCCGGCGCGGCTGGCTGCGGCGGCCGCTCAGGCGTTTGCAGGTGCCGGTCGTCATGCTGGCAGCGGCAGCTGTCGTGCTGCTGGCGCAGTCACTCGTGCTGGGCGAGATCGCCATCAGCGTCTACACCGTCGCCGCCATCGTACGCCGCGTGAGTAGCCGCACCACCTTCGCCTTTGCGCTGCTCACGCTGGTGAGTGTGTTGCTGATGCTATGCATCAACCGCACCAACGCGCTGGTCGGCCATTTTGCCATCTATACTTTTCTGTTGCTGGCCGCAGGCACCGTATCGCTCGGCATCGAGCTCATCCGGGGAGAAGCATGACCCGGCGCCACAACGGACGGGGCCCGCCGGCACATACTCGCTCACCTCCCCATAGGCATATCCCCTGCAAGACATGCGACATGAGAAAGGAGGGTGCATGCAGATCAAACAAGCAACAGATACTACGACCAAGAGAAATCTTTCGCTAACCCGAAAGCTGGTGTTAGGTGTGGCTGGCGCCGGCACGGCCGCCATCGTCGGCTCTGCCGGTATCGCCGCCGCCCAAAGCGGGCAGCCGGTGACGCCGATGGGCAACGGTTATGGCGGCAATAGCACCAACCTTACCACCAATGTTAACCTGAACGTAAAAGGCAACAACAATTTCATTGAAGTTGCCATCAGGTACATGTTCGGCTAAACGGTACGGGAGGTCGGGGCACGCTACGCCGCGTGGGCGTGTCCCCATATTACGAGGCAACTGTTCGCTTTACCACTGTGCTGCGCCGGAGGCTTACTAGCCGCGTCAGTCAGATAAATCACAAAGATTATGTTAAGGATTACATATATCTTTGGTGGAAGACTTCCTATACTCATCCACGCATGAGACCATCAGCAGTATTCGATCGCAACACGCCGCTCGCCCAACTCGTTGCCGGCGCGCGCGTCAAAGCATATACCAAGAATCAAATATTATTCTACAGCGGCGACACGACGCCGGAGATATATGTCCTGAGCAAAGGCATCGTGAAAACGTATGACATCGACCATCAGGGTAACGAGAAAGTACTCCATCTCCTGCGCTCGCCCTGCATCATGCCACTCACGGCGTTGTACGAGCCGGAGCACACTACCGAGTGGTTCTATGGCACCGTCACCGATTGCGAGGTGTTCGTGCTGGCGCGCGAGGCACTTGAGCAGCGCCTGGCAACCGATAACGACCTGGCGCTGTATGTCATGAAACAGCTCTCCTGCCAGATGCACGAGCTGTTCGCGCACGTCAGCAGCCTCAATAAAACCGACGCCCGCGGCCGGCTGGCGCATGTGCTCAAGTTCCTGGCGCAGCACTATGCCGAGGACCGGCGGGGCGAATGGCGGCGCGTGACATTTCCGGTCGGCCAGCAGTTCCTGGCCGACATGATCGGTATGACCCGCGAAAGCACCACCATCAGCACGAAGTATTTGCGCAAGGCACATATCGTGCGCTATCCGCGCAATATGGTGCTGGAGATCAATATTAAGAACTTATTGGCCTACGAGCCGGTACTCACGTAGGAGCATACCTGCGGCACCGGGTATAGCAAAACAGCCCCTTCAGGAGAGGCTGTTTTGCAGCATCTGTGCGGCCTTTAGCCGAAGATGTAGTTAATAACAATGCTGATGACATTGTTATTGCCCGAAACATTCACGTTCGTGGTGGTGCTGATGTTGGTGCCACCATTCCCGCCATAACCGTAGCCGTGACCGCCATGCCCCATGGCATTGTGCTCCCACCAGCTGACACACTGCCCCTTGTTCTTAAACTTGTACGTTTTCCAGTGCATACAATCGGTCTTGTGCTGCGGTACGCTGCCGGGCGTCTGCGCCGCCGCAATGCCGGCCGATCCAACGACCGCGACAGCCGCCGCTCCCGCCACGCCCAACGCCACCCGCTTGACTACCGACGTCCGAGCCGTCTTGGTGCCCGTTGCTGTCCGGGCAAGATTCGTACGCATATGACCTCCGATCGTTCTTAACTTGCTACTATTCACCAACTATGCTGCAGCATGTATGAGCATTAAACTACGGCCGCCAAAACACAAACAAGCAACAGCCTCACATCGTGGGTGAGAGGTTCTTCACATCGACAGCGGCGCACCCGCGCCATATACCGGTTTCAGGTACAACTCAGAAAAGATGGCTGCGTACAAACTCGACGCTCTCGGCGAGGTGAGAAACCTTCTTTGCTGTGTCCCGGGCGCGCGGGAACTCAAGCTCAATACAAACCGTACCGTTGTAATGCGTGCGGCGCAATTCGCCCAACAGCGCCGTGAGCGGCAGGGAACCGTTTGCTAGCGGCAGGTGCTCTTTGCCATCACGATAGTCGCTCAGGTGAATCATGGCGATATGCTCATGGTATGTTTCGTAGAAGGCAACGATATCGCCGCCGCAGGCTGTGATATGCGAGGTGTCCAGCGTCATCTTGAGTCCATGCTTGATGCAAAAGGCAGCGAACGCTTCCGGGTCGCGCGTGACCTTGGGGTAACACTCCAAAATCGGCATCGTCGTGTTACTTTCGACCGCAAGCGTCAGGTTGTGCCTGCGGGCCAGCTCGGCCAGACGCACTACCTTGCCGGGCCCTTGCTGCAGGTAGTTGAGCACGCTGCTCAGGTGGATGACGTAGGTATTGGCCTCCGGGAACAGCTTGGTGCCCGCCAGTAAATGCCGGTACAGCAGGCTGGGTGCGTATGCCACCAGCCATAGCGGTTCGTGGATGCTCGTCACCGGCACGCCATATTCCTGGCTGAGCGCAGCAGCTGTAGCGGGGTCGGCTACCAGGTCACGCAAACCGGACATATATTCCACGCCCGGCAGTTGCAACTCCTTCGCTAGCGCGAATACGTCGCGTAACGACAGGCCGGCATCAGTAGAGACCTCCAGCAGTGGCCCATGCATATACCTAGACTATAGCACTGCTGGACTAAACTATAGTAACGTTATACAGTAATGTTAGTAAACACCGGCCACGGCACGATCGGTCGGTGTCTAATTCTATCATTCATGAAGACACCAGAAGTAGCCAGCATGTCAGCCGACGATCGCGCGCTCGTCGTACCGTGTATACAGCGGCTAGAGCGCGCGAAGCCGCTGCTGGCGGCACTTGCCGGGGAAGTGCTGGAAGCATACCCGCGGCGCGGCTGGGACGTGCTGATCGGTGACGATACCAGCGGCCGTCTTGTGGCACATTTCATTAGGCGTACGCTGGCGGCACATGGCGTTGCTCTTCCGGCCCGATTTATTTGCGCTTCTCATACCGCGCAGCACATGTTTTCGCCGGCGGCATACGAGCGGTACGTCGACCATCTGGCCGATGGCCCATTAGCAGCCCGCCGGCCGCTTATCGTGAGTGAGAACACGCTCACGGGTGGCACGCTCCACTTTCTCGATGAACAGTTTAGCCGGCGGTTCGCCGAAGTGGACTTCGCCCTCGCCGCGGCGCGGTATCCTGCGGCCTTGGCTGGGATGTCCGGTGAAGTATATGTCGGCGGCGAAGGCTGCGAGGCATCTGCGGCAGCATATCAGGCGTTCGAGACCGTCGGACAGTGCGGCGTGAAGGACTTCATCGTTGGGGCGATCGGGAAAGTTGCGCCGCTAGCCGTCCGTCGTGCATTATCAGGCCGGGCCACATCGTTTAATGCTCCGACGTATGCATTAACAAACGTGACGCAGCCCGATGCAGCATTGGCGCAGCAGGCCGACCAGCTACCAATCGCCAGCCGAACCACTGACACCCGCTTTCGCACTGCAGCGGCCTACTGCTACCGCCTTATGGATACCTTGGCGCTGGATATTGTCGCTAACGGCGCGCACGCCCCATATATTCCGCCACAGTCTGACGCTGCACCAACCTTTGCAGCTGCCGCTGCCGACTAGCGCAAGGGTGCCGCCGCGGGTAGCGATAGAGCAGCCTCCTAGGCCAACTCCGATAACGACCCACCTAAGCGAGAGCAGGCACGACCGTAGCAGCCGCGGCATGAGCCGGCGCCACGTGGATCCGGATTGCTTCCTCGAGATAATCTATGTCGGCCTGCAATCGTGCCTGGTTAGGGCTGCAGAGCTCAATATCTATGGCCGCATCGCCGCCGTTACGGGCAAATCGCAGCATATCGCCTTTCCGGTACGGCGCTTTCATGGTGATATATGACGGCAGCCGTCGAGCGTCGCCGAGCCCTTCTATCGACTCTAGCGTACCTTCCGTGCGTGCATAGGTTTCAAACACGGCCGCATAGGCCACAGGCTTTGTGACAATTTCCGGTACTTCGCCAGCTCGGTTCAGGATATCGTTCACAATATGGTTGATGCCGTACCCCCGGCTGTAGAGCTCCTGTCGGAAGCCGCCGATGCGCGGACCAACCTCAATAATTCGCCAGCCGTCTGCAGTTCTCATGAGCTCAGTGTGAGCAGTCGTCGCACGTAATCCTAACGCTCGGTAGGCACGCTCAGCCGCATCATATACGCCGTGTACTTCTTTTCCAGCCAATCCGGCCGACGAAAGCAGCAAATGCCCAAAGAAGTCATCGAAACCCGCTTTGCGCCCGGTTACCACCTTAACGACCGGCGTATGGTAACAGGTGCCGTCCTGCGCCACATAGGTATCGACCGAGTACATGTCGCCATCCATAAATTCCTCCACCAGGACTTTCGGCTCCAGGCGCTTCATCAGCTGTTGGTAGGCAGACCGCAACTGCCTGAAAGTAGCCGTCAATGCCTGCAGTAGTTCCTGCCGGTCGTGCACTACCGACACCAGCAAGCTCCGCTCCAGCCCGGAAGGTTTAATAATGACAGGATAGGGCATTGTCCGCTCAATCATCGCGACCGCTTGGGCCGAAGCGCCATGTACTTCGAACGATCGCGGCGAAAGTGTCGGGTCGTACGCATCGAATGCCTCACGCATGAACTTTTTATCCGTTGCCCAAGCCAGCGAGGTCTCGGTCGGCGTCGGCAAATAGGGCAGGAAGGGGATTACCTTTTGCAACTCATGGATAGAGTTCTCGTACTGCGAGGTTACCGCAACGATACGCCCCTCATAGGGCCGAAGCGCCCCGCGCACGGATTTGATCGAGTCCAGATCAGCCGTCACCACCTGCGCATGGGTCGCCAAATGCCCTTGGCTATTTACAGCATGAATCGAAGCCTGGATCTGCTCGTCCACAACCACGAGTGGGACGAGGCGGCGGCCGGTTTTCTTCTTGTATATGTCGAGGGCCTCATAGGTCGCCGGCTGGATTGAGTTAATGAATAGAACGATATTCTTATCGAAAGGCTTAGCTTGCGTAACATCTCCTGTTGGCGCACGTACCAAAGAGACAACGTCGCCTCTTTGCGCATGCCATAATTAATCGCACCTACGATGCTACACCTGCCGCCAGAATTATCAAGTGCCTCCCTTCAGGCCTCCATGGATTGGGGTACTAGACCTGCCATGAAAACGCCTCACCGTAAAAGTGAGGCGTTTTCATGGTGACCCCGAGGGGAGTCGAACCCCTGATCTTCAGGATGAGAACCTGACGTCCTGGACCACTAGACGACGGGGCCGTCGCCCTTTGGACGACCGGACGGCCGCCAAACGGAACGAGGTTATCGTATCACATCTGT
This sequence comes from Saccharimonadales bacterium (SeqCode), assembly GCA_035545555.1. Lineage (GTDB taxonomy): Bacteria > Patescibacteriota > Saccharimonadia > Saccharimonadales > UBA4665 > JANWHZ01. The sequence continues at coordinate 23,158 of DASZYD010000021.1, forward strand.
TACGGAGCGTCCAGCCCGTCCACAGAGGCAAGCATTTGCATAATGGGCGCAGGCAACCGATAATAGAGTGAGCACTGGACCACACTGATTCATGCCAATAAACGATCGAACCATTGCATTGGGCGCTGGTATCGCGGTGGTAGCCGCGGTAGTCCTTGGCGTGCTGGCATGGCGGCTCAGGCGGGCCGCCGGTGGCTCAAAAAGGGGCAGCGTTTCAAGCGGTAATCTGGCCAGCAGCCTGCATGACGAGCAGCTTCGGTCCAGCATCATTCTCAATACGATTGAAGACGGCGTGGTGCTCATCGACAGCCAGCAGGTCATCCGCCTGTTCAATCCTGGCGCCTCGCATATGACCGGCTGGAGCGTCGAAGATGCTACCGGGCTGTCCTGGCCGGCGGTTTTTAAGTTTGTGAACAGCAAGGGTGAACCGATCAGCACGGCCGACGATCCGGTGCTCAAACTCTTTTCGACCAAAGATGCCGTGCGTAACAGTGCCGCCAATTTGCTGACCAAATCAGAAAAAACGATTACTGTCAGCCTGGTGCTGTCGCCCATTTTGGACGAGCAAAAGCAGGTCACCGGCGGCGTCGCCGTCTTCCGTGATGTCAGCGAAGAGCTCAAGGCCGAGCAGCAGCGCGCCGAGTTTATCAGCACCGCCAGTCACGAAATGCGCACCCCGGTCGCTGCCATCGAGGGGTACCTGGCGCTGGCGCTCAACGACAAGGTCAGCACCATCGACAGCCGCGCCCGCGACTACCTAGAGAAAGCACATGCCAGCACGCAGCACCTCGGCAAGCTCTTCCAGGATCTGCTCACCAGCGCCAAAGCCGAGGACGGCCGGCTCACCAGCCACCCTGAAGTCGTCGAGATCGGCGCGTTTCTCGAGCAGCTGACCGGCGACCTCAAATTTGCCGCCGAGAAGAAAGGCCTCGGCGTCGATTTTACCCTCGGCGCCACGCGCACCATCGACGCCAGCGCCGGCAACAGCGGCAACAAAGTCATCCGGCCGCTGTATTACGCCTACGCCGACCCGGAGCGCCTGCGTGAAGTCATTACTAATCTGTTTGACAATGCCGTAAAATACACCGACGAAGGCAAGGTGACTATCGGCCTGACAGGCAACGACCAGGTAGTGCAATTCTTCGTGCGTGATACCGGCTTCGGCATCCCGGCCGAAGACATCCCGCACATGTTCCAGAAGTTTTACCGTGTCGATAACTCGGCCACACGCACCATCGGCGGCACCGGCCTGGGCCTCTTCATCTCCCGCAAGATCATCGAACTCTATGGCGGCCGTATCTGGGTCGAAAGTGAGCTGGGCAAGGGCAGCACCTTCTACATCAACCTGCCGCGCCTCAGCACGCAACGTGCTGAAGAGTTGAAGGGTCGCGGTGAAACCACCATTCTGCGCCCGACCACTTCGCTGACACAGACACCGTGATACAATGGGAGCATAAGCGTACATAAACTACATAATTATAAGGGAACGATCAGACATGGCCGCAAAGATACTCCTTGTCGAAGATGACAACAACCTCCGCGAAATCTACGAGGCACGCCTGCAGGCCGAGGGCTACGAGATCGCCACCGCCAAGGACGGCGAGGAGGCGCTGGTCGTCGCCAAGGCACAGAAGCCAGACCTGATCATTTCCGATGTGATGATGCCGCGCGTTAGCGGCTTTGAAATGTTAGACATCTTGCGCAACACCGACGGGCTTAAATATACCAAGGTGATTATGCTCACCGCGCTTGGCCAGGCAGATGACAAAACCCGCGCCAACAGTCTTGGCGCCGACCGCTACTTGGTCAAATCGCAGGTCACACTGGAAGATATCGTAAAGGCCGCACATGAGTTGATAGAGGGTACGGCCGCCACCCCCGCCGCTGCACCTGCAACTGCCGCAGAAGCGGTGACACCCGTGCAGCCCGCCGAGGCTAGCAGCACGTTGACAGCACCGTTGGCTGCGCCAGCTCCCGCCACTGCCGTCACTGCCATGCCTGTCGCTGCGGCGCCGGCGCCGGCGGTTACACCTACAGTGGCAACGGTTCCCATGGCCGCACCGCCAGCTGATACATCCGCGCCTGCAGTGGCCCCCAGCCCGGCATCAGTCGCCGCGCCGGTCATACCTCTGGCACCCACAATGGCCCCGCCTGTTTCTGCAGCGCCTGTAGTCGCGCCAACCCCGGCACCGCTTGCAGCGGCAGAGCAGCCTGGTGTCTCCACGGCCATGCCAGCACCAAGCGCGCCGGTTGTCCCCGCCGCTGCCGATGTGCCGGCTCAAAGCCCCCCGAGCACCGGAGGTATCGAGCCCGCCGCCGACGGCGCCGCGAAGGCTGATGATGCCGTCTTGGCAAGCGCCGTGCAGGATCTCACCGCCGGGTCAACGCCGGCTGTCCCCGCGCCGGTCAGCACACCGTCCACAATGCCGTCACCGACACCCCTTGTGACGTCGGTGCCCGCGGCGCCGACCGTACTGCCACAAGCTACTGCTGCATACCTTACCCCACCGCCGGCCGTCCCAGCCGCTGGTGGTGCCGACGCGGCACAGGAAGAAGCCGCCCGCCGCAACAGCGTCACCATTGCCAATAAGAAGATTATCCAACCGCTGCAGAGCGAGCCGAAACCCGGTCTCGATGAACTGCTGGCACGCGAAGAAGCCAAGGCCGTCACCGATAGTACCCAGGCCCAGTCGCCAGCCGCAGGCTTATCGGTGATGTCAATGCCTCCAGTGCCAGCTCCCGCCGCTCCCGCCACGCCGCCGGCTGCCGCACCCCAGACCGGTACGGTGGTGACGCCTGGTGCCGCTCCCGCCAAGCCAGCCGATTTTGACCCCAACAATATCGCTCTATAACCTAGAGCAAACCGTTGTACATAGAGTAAGCTGCTAGGTATGCGTATCAATAAGTATCTGGCGCAAGCAACCGGCTTGAGCCGGCGGGCTGCCGACATGGCCATCGCGGCCGGGCAAGTCTCAGTTAATGGTCGGCCGGCAGTAGCCGGCCAGGACGTCGGTGACGCCGACCGCCTCACGTTCAACAGCTTACCCGTGACGCCGCCGAGACATACCGTCACTACCCTCATGCTCAACAAGCCGGCCGGGTATGTGGTCAGCCGGAACGGGCAGGGCAGCAAAACGGTGTACGACCTTTTACCGGCACAGTATCAGGCGCTCAAACCTATCGGCCGGCTCGATAAAAACTCATCCGGGTTGCTACTTCTTACAAACGACGGGCAGCTGGCATATGAGCTCACGCACCCGAGCCGGCACAAACGAAAAGCCTACGAAGTCAGCCTGGACACGCCACTGCAGCCGCTCCATCGCCAGCTGATCAGCGATCGCGGCATCCAGCTCGATGACGGCTTGAGCCGGCTGCAGCTGGCACGTCTGCGCGAGGGCGACGACACCGCATGGCAGGTAACGATGCATGAAGGGCGCAACCGCCAGATTCGCCGCACGTTCGCCGCCCTCGGCTACGATGTCCGCCGGCTGCACCGCACCCACTTCGGCCCCTACGCGCTCGGCAATCTGCCGGCCGGCCAGTTTACACAGCTGCCTGTACAAGTTTGACATCAGCCGCCACGGGCGTGTGGTCGTCCTGCATACTCTGTGTGTAGACTTGTGCGCTTTCCACATCCCACTGCGTGGCCGGGAAGAGGCGGATTTGATCGATACCGAGATGCGGTGCCGCAAGTATCCACTTACCCAAAACCGGGATATGCCTCATGGGCCTCGCTATGCTACCGGGAATCTCGGGCAATGAAGCCGTCGGTTTGTGCGCCGGCACC
>DASZYD010000022.1:0-13461 GCA_035545555.1 Saccharimonadales bacterium (SeqCode)
AGTTTTTCCACGCTGGTGCGTGCTATCGAGCAGGGCCGGCTGACATTCGCCAACATCAAAAAAGCAGCCCGCTGCGCCCTGACCGACAATGCCGGCGAACTCAGCCTCATACTCATAAGCCTGGCGGCACAGGCAGTCTGGCATATCCCCATTGCCATAACGGCCATCCAGGTACTGGCGGTCGACGTGGTGGCGGAGCTGTTTCCGATTACCGCCCTCGGCTGGGACAAGCCGGTCGGCAAGCTGCTGCGCGACTATCCGCGGCGCCTGGGCGACCACATTTTCAGCCGCAGCACCGTGCGCGAATTCATCCTGTTCGGTCTGCTGGCAGGCACTATTGCCTATGCCAACTTCCTGTTCTTTTTCGTGCGCGCCGGCCTTAGCCCCGCCTATATCGATACTGCCAGCGGCCTATACGCCCAGGCGACCATTCTTGCCTATATCACGCTGGTATTCTGCCAGTTTACCAACTTGCTGCTGGTGCGCGCGGACGAGCAAGGCAGGTTCTTTACCAGCTATCTTTGGAGCAACCGTAAACTACTCATTGCCTTCGGCATCTCGCTGGCCTGCATAGGTATCATCATCTACTGCCCGACCGTGCGACCGTACTTTGACGCCGGGCCGCTCAGCCTGGCCGATTGGCTTACGGCGCTCGGCGGAGCGGCCGTCTACCTCGGGATACGCTTGCTGCAACGCCACACCCGCAAGCATAGTCGCGCCGCTGTTGTCCGTCTTCATCAAGCGGTTCATGGCGACGCGTCATCAGTACGCATCTAGTATAATTGCCTTACCGATAAAGGAGGCACCATGGCCAGACGCGTTGCGGTTCGCGGCATTATTATTCGGGAGGGCAAGCTGCTCTGCGTGCGGCTCAAGCCGTATAAGGGAAGCCTGCGGTCGGCGGGCGGTATGTATTGGTGTCTGCCGGGCGGCGGCCTGGAAGACAACGAGCCGTTGCTGGCCGGCATTGAGCGGGAGATGCTGGAAGAGACCGGCATTACACCGGCTGTCGGTGATCTGCTCTATGTCCAGCAATTTATCCATGGCGACAACGAGTACCTCGAATTCTTCTTTCACGTCACAAACGCGGCTGATTACGCGCAGGTTGATCTGTCCAAGACAACCCATGGCGAAAAGGAACTCGCCGAAATTGCGTTCATCGATCCGGCAGCGGTGCGCATCCTTCCCGACTTCCTAGCCACCGAACCCTTGACCACCATTGCCGGCAGCCACCAACCGCCAAAAATCATCTCCCGCTTTTAGCCTTTTAGTATGCCGTCTGGTCGGGAGGATACTGCTGCCGCATCGCCAGCACCCCTCGCCAAATGAGCCCGACGGCGCTGAACGGATTCTGTGCAACCGATGCCGGTTCGTTGCCGGTGCCGAGCGTGATGTGGTCAGAGACAACAGCTACCTGGTCTCCCGACTGGTCATAGCCCTGGCCGAACACCGCAATACCCGCTTGGCGGTACTGCCCGCCAATCTGCTGCCAGACGCCGGCATTTGCCGCCACAGCGACTTTCATACTTGGGCCGATGATGTCCTTATTGCTCGCCGCCGCCAAGCCGCGCTGCAGCACCTCGCTGCCATCTTTTGCGTCAACCGCTACGACATGGGCCGCAACACCCAGCTGCCGAAGGTGCTGCGCAACGTACTCCTCCAGAAACTCCGCTTCGGTCCGCCCGGCATACTTGACCGCCAGTTCAGGATTAAGTTCCGTTTCCCCGATGACACGATTACCGCCCAGCAGGAGTGCTTTTGCCAGGCCGTGGGCACGGTGCAGTCTGGCGATAACACGCTGCCGGCGCAGCATCCAGCGACCCACGCCGCCATACGTCACCGCTATATCCGCATCGTTGGTGTAGAACTCGCCGGTCATGTACGACCGGCCAACCGGCGTTAAGACGCCCGATCGATACACCCATTGCCGCGCGACCGTCGCCGCATCCTGGCCGGTACCGAGCGCGGCCTGCACCTGTGCAATATTCTTTTGCAACTCCGCCTGTTTGCCTGTCACCCCAATAAGCCCCCGCACCTGATCGATGGGGAGCTCCGGCGACAATGCAACACCAAACGTCCCCGCCATATCCGGCAGGACGCCCTGGTACGTCTTTGTCTTACCCAGTTCATACAATGCTTCAGGAGGCTGTATTGCCGGCCGAAAGTTATTAAACGTCCGCCGCCGTTCGTACGCAGCCATACTGTCCTCCTCCTACAACCCGAGCGCCTGGGCGGCGGCCGCTTTGAAGGCGTCAAGATCGTTGCCGTTATTTGCGATGCGGATGTCGGCCATGTCGATGACGGCAGCCATGCCGAACTTGGTCGGGTCGGTCTCGCCCACAGCCATCTCGGCAGCATCTTTTTCCATAAACTGCTCAAACGTGACATTGTCGTCAGCCCGGCCACGGCCGCTCAGACGCTGGTAGCGGACGTGCGGGTCGGCGTCAACAACGATGAGTTTACCGCCGACCTGTTTAATACGCTCGGCCTCGCCGGTACCGCGGATGCTGCCGATGACCAGGCCTTTTGGCCGTAGGTCGGCCGGCAACACACCAGCGCGCATCCACCAATCCAGCAGGCCCAGCTCTACCATGCCGCCCGGATATGCCGTTCGGAAGGCATTGCCGACCCTACCCATCGGCGTGTCATTGCCACCGCGGTCGGTCGAGTTGAAGACTGCTTGGGCGATCTGCCGCAAGCCTGCACTGGTGTTATAGACAAGGAAGCCACGCTCGCCCAGCAGCTCCATCAGCGAATCTTTGCCGCTCCCGTTTGTCCCGGCAACACCGTACACGGTTACGCCCTTAAAACTGTCAAGATACTGCCTGTCCTGAACAACTACTTGTTGCAGCGCGTTTGTATCCGCCATGTGTACTCCTTACCTTCTGGGCGGTATTCTAGCGAAGCAATGGGATTTTAGCAATCAGATAAGCCAGCAGCCTATACCTGCGCTTTAGCCCTTGATGTAATCGTGCAACTTCTTGGCGTCTTTGTGCTTGCGCAGCTTGGCGAGGGCCTTGGCTTCGATCTGGCGGATACGCTCACGGGTGACCGCAAACTCCTGGCCAACCTCTTCAAGTGTGTGGCTCTTGCCGTCTTCCAGCCCGAAGCGCAGCTTGATGATCTTCTGCTCGCGCTCCGTCAGGGCGCTCAGCATTTCCTTTACCTGTTCTTTGAGCAGCTGGCTGGTGGCCGATTCTTCCGGCGTCACAGTATCTTCATCTTCGATAAAGTCGGCCAGCACCGAATCGTCCTCATCATCGCGGATCGACGCATCGAGCGAGGAGATATCCTGCTTGATTTTCATGATGTGCTCCACCTTGTCAACATCAATCTCCATCGCTTTGGCGATTTCTTCGTTAGTCGGCTCGCGGTTGAGTTCCTGCGTCAGGCGGCGCTGGGTGCGCAAGAGTTTGTTGATGGTCTCGACCATATGCACCGGGATACGAATAGTACGGGCCTGATCGGCGATGGCGCGGGTGATGGCTTGACGAATCCACCAGGTAGCATAGGTGCTGAACTTGAAGCCTTTATCCGGGTCAAACTTTTCGACGGCGCGGAGCAAACCGGTATTGCCCTCTTGAATCAGGTCGAGTAGGTCCAGCCCACGGCCGACATAGCGTTTGGCGATAGAGACCACCAGGCGCATGTTGGCCTCGGCCATCTTGTCTTTGGCCTCTTTGTCGCCGGCCGCCACGCGCTTGGCCAGCTCCAGCTCTTCCTCGCCCGACAACAGCGGGATCTTACCGATCTCGCGCAGGTACAGCCGCACCGAGTCGTCGGCGACATCATCGTCAAAACTGCTCGTCTCGGGCAGCGCTTCCTCTTCATTATCCTCCAGCACCCACTCGTCGCTGAAATTTTCGGCGTCCGGCTCGGTCATTGCCACCGCAACATTGGCATCAGCCAGCTCAGTGTAGAGCTGGTCAAGCGCATCGGCATGTTCCGGCGTGTCCGGAATGACCGCCGTAATATCTTTTTGCGCGATGTGGCCGTCTTTTTTGGCCTGCGTGATCAGCTGCGCCTTCCGCGCCTCCAGCTCGGCCGGACTCAGCGCCGCGGCGCGCTGTTTCTTTGTCTTGTCCTTGGGCATACGCTACACGTCTCCTTCCTTGCGCTTAAGCAGCGCGTCAAGTTGCTTTACCTGGGCAAGCAGCTCGGCGGTACGGGCGTCATCGGCCGTCTCAAGCTGGCTCGCGAGCAGTTTTTTTTGCTGTTTGACGTATGTTTCGACCAGCCGTGTCCTAAGTCGTGCCGCTTCGTAGTGAAGTTCGGCCGTCTCGAGGTCTTGGTACAGTTCCTCGTACTGTAATCCTAAGATTTTACCATAATCACCCAGGGAGTTCAACAGATCGGCCGGTTGGCTGGCCTCGCCCTGCGGTGTCTGCAGCGTGGCGAGCAGTTGCCGGCTCTCGGCACGCGCAAACATGTCTGCCGTAACGCCGCGGACTGCAGGCCGTATGTCTGGCTGTAGTACCATCAGCGCTAAAAAACGGTCCTGTGCTTTGGTATATTCGATGGTCTGCTTGTCGGGTAATGGCACCGGCTTATGCTGGCGGAGTATGGCAGACCCGCCACCGGGCGTCGCCCGCAGTTTGGCATCCAGCGCCTCACGACTGACGCCGATAGTTTTTGCGATCGCAGTCAGGTAGTGGTCCTGTTCGACCGGATCGCTCAGCTGGCGCACCACCGGCAGCAACACGCCGGTGTATTCCCGCTTGCCCTGGGCCGAGGTGATGTCGAGCAGTTTCTGATAGCGTGCCATGAGCCAGTCCAGCGCATACTTTTGCTTGTTGATCGTCTCAACCCACAGCGCCGGATTTTGCCGCACCAGCTCATCCGGATCTTTGCCGCTGGGAATGTCGATGATACTGAGCGATACCCCCACTTTGCTGGCAAGAGGAATGGCGCGCTCGGTGGCACTCACCCCGGCGCGGTCGGCGTCGAAACTTAGGCGGATGTCGCCCGTAAAGCGGCTGAGTGCTTTTAGGTGCTGCTCAGTCAGGGCGGTGCCGGCCGTAGCCACCACCTGTTTCACACCGGCCTGGTGGCTGGCAATCACGTCCAGGTTGCCTTCGGCAATCACCACAAAATTGCTCCCCCGGATCGCTTCTTTGGCCACGTGCAGCCCGAACACATGGCGCGATTTGTCATATAGCGCCGTTTGCGGCGTGTTGATGTACTTTGGCGCATTCGGATCATCCGCCAGCAGTCTGGCCGTAAAGCCGATCACCCGTCCCTGCGGATCGGCCAGAGGGATCATCAGCCGGCCGCGGAACATGTCGCCCAGGCCGCGGGAGCGCTGCGCCGTTACGCCGGCCTGCTGCATCTCCGCCTCGCTAAAACCCTTGCTTTGCAGAAAATCGATCAGCGCCGTGCCGGTATTTGGCGAGTAGCCCAGCCGCCACCGCAGCGCCGTCTCTTTGCTGAACTGCCGCTTGCCCAGCACATATGCCAGGGCGGTGCGGCTCTTTGAAAACTGCACTTGGTAAAATTTAGTACTCAGTTCAAGCAGCTCGTACAGCCGCTCTTTGTTGGGCCCGCGGCGCGCCCCCTGGTGCCGGTATTGTTCCAGATCAATCCCGGCCTTGCGCGCCAGCAGCTCCAGCGCGCCTTTAAAATCCAGCCCCTCCATTTCCATGACAAAGCTGAACATGTCGCCGCCCTTGCCGGACGAAAAGTCATGCCAGATCTGCTTCTCCGGGCTGACCATAAAACTCGGCGTCCGCTCACTGGTAAACGGACTGAGCCCCTTCCAGTTACGGCCGGCACGCTTGAGTTGGACGTACTCGCTGATGACGTCCTCAATACTCAAGCGGGCTTTGACCTCTTCCACAGCGTCCATTACCTGGTACTATACGCTATACACCCCTGATATGTCAGGCCCGACACCGACTGGCGATGCAGCAGCCCTTGTGCTTAAATAACGTATATGCCTCCACAGCAGCCTACTCCCGGCTATACCCCGGCGCCGGTACCGCCCGTCGAATCCGGCCAGTACGATTTCATCATGAACTATGGCAAGAATCACCGCAGCTTCGGCAGCGGTTTGCCGACGCCCGGCTCTGCCGTGAGCCGGGCTTTGATCTTCGGCGGCGGTGTACTGGCATTGATTATTATTGCCTGGCTGTTCTTCGGCGTCCTGCTTGCCAAGAAGCCACCCGTCGACGCGGCTGCATGGATCGGCATCGTCCAGCAGCAAAGCGAGCTGGCGCGCATCTCGCAAGACCCGGTTCGTCAGGCGACGGGGGAACCAACGCAGAATTTTGCCGAGACAACCCGCCTCACCCTTCTCAGCGACCAACAGCTTCTCCTCACCTATCTGCAGCAACAAGGTATCAAGAAGCCGAGCAATAGCGTTCTGGCAGCCAAGAAGAATACCCAGACCGATACCGACCTCCAGACCGCGCAGACAAACGGCGTGTATGATCAAACGTACATCTCTGTTGCGACCGACCAACTGGCTGCATACGAGCAGGCACTCAAGCAAGCTTTCACCAGCAGCAAAGGCGCCCACGGCCGCCAGCTTTTGAGTGACGCGTACGCCCATGCCCAACTGCTTGCGCAGCAGAGCAAGCAGACTGAATAGTCCTGTTTACGCGCCCGCCACCAACTGATAGGAGTGCCGGATCAAATCCTGTACTTCTTGCCAGCTCAGCTGCCCTGTCAGTAGCAGGGTATTCCAGTGTTTTTTGTTCAAATGATAACCGGGCATGACTGTCTCGTAGCGCTCGCGTAACACTTTTGACAGCTGCGGGTCAGCCTTCAGGCTCAGTTGTACCGGTTGCCTCCCCTCTTGCATAAGCGCAAACATTTTGTCGCCGACCTTATACACTGCTACGCCTTCACCGAAGGGGTATGCTAGCCGTGCATTCGGCAGGCTGAGGATATACGCTTCAACGGTTTGATGATCCATGCCCTGATTGTAGCAGAGGCCAAACGCTCACGCGCGATGTTCGGCCAGCCATGCCAGGCAATACTGCCATTCAGCAATGGACTCGCGGATATCATCGGGTGCCCGGTGCGTTTCCTTCTTCGCGAATTCTACCCCATATTTGCCCTGCATGTATACTTTTAGGCTGCTCACATCCAGCATACGATAGTGGAGCAGCTGCTCCACTTCCGGCCAGTGCTGCCGGATAAAACTGCGGTCCTGGTGCACTGAGTTACCGGCAAGCACCGCCGGCTCGTCGCCAAACTGGGTACTAATAAGCGCCGCCAGCTCGGCAGCAACTGATTGTTCGCTTCTGCCCGCGCTGCGCACACGCTCCAATAGTCCGCTGGCGGTATGCTGCGTGCGGGCCCAGGCGTCGCTTCGGGCCAGCACTGCCTCGGGCTGATGGATCACCGCTTCATAGCTCACCACCGTATGGAGGTCAAAGTCGGTCACCTCAGCTGCTACCTCCAACATAGCGTCCCGCTGCGGATTAAGCCCGGTCATCTCCAGATCAAGCCAGAGCAGCTTGGTGGGCCGGTCGTGCTTCGCAATCATGCGATGATTATACGCCGCGGCTTCTCAGGCGCGCTACTACGCTTTGGCGCGGGCCGTCGCCAGCGCTTTACCATACCAGTGCAGTTCTTCCAGCATACGTTTGAGCGCACCTTGCGGCCCATATGGGTTTTGCAGCAGTTCGGCCTGTAGGTTACCAGCTTGGTCCATCATGTCACCCGCTCGGCCGGTCAGATAGACGGCATGTGGTACCATAGCACCAAGTACCCCAGGCACGACGCCGCGCAAATGGGCAATAGCCTGTGCGCCGCCGGTTGTACCATGGCCGACCAAAGCGACCGGCTTTCGCTGCAACTGGAAGTCCACATAATCCAGCGCGTTCTTGAGCACGGCTGAGTACGACCGGTTGTATTCCGGCGTCACCAGCACATATGCATCGGCCTCGGTTAGCTTATCCAGCCATTCTTTGACCACGCCGGCCGGTTTGCGGTTCGGATTATATTGCGGCGAAATTTCCTCATCGAGAAACGGCAGTGCGTAGTTGGCCAGGTCTACCACTTCGACGGTCGTATCCGGTAGGTTCTTCGCTTCGGCGGCGACCCACATGGCCACCCGGTCAGTCACACGGCCCGGCCGGGTGCTGCCGACAATAACCTGCAATTTCATATGCGTCCTCCTTATGGTATACTTTGTATATTACCAGCATAGAATCATTACTATACTTTGTAAAGCATGAAGTTAATGAAACCCCATAAAGCACGGCCAACCATGCTCGAACCAAAAGTTGGCTGCATCGCCGCCGCCATGGATATCATTGGCACGAAATGGACAGCGCTGATTTTGCGTGACCTGGCGGCCGGGCCGCAGCGCTTCGGCGCTCTGGAAAAAACCGTCGGCAGCATTAACCCGCGAACGCTATCCAAGCGGTTAGACGATCTTGAGGCGCAAGGCGTCATCACGAAGCGCGTCTTTGCCGAAGTACCGCCACACATCGAATACACCCTCACCAAAAAAGGCGAGGGCCTCATCCCGATTCTGGAGCAGATGGCAGCCTGGGGCGTTGCCTACGCCGAAAACAGCGGCTGCTGATACGAAGCCGGCACTAATCTTTCTTTACGAACGCCAGCGCTGCAGAGTTGATGCAGTAGTGTTTGCCGTTTGGCGCATCCGGGTCGTCGAAAAAGTGCCCCAGGTGGCTGCCGCAGTGTTTGCACACAACCTCTGTGCGGTGCATACCGTGGCTGTTATCCTCCTTCAGCTCAACCGCCCCGCTGCCAGCGACGTCGCAGAAGCTTGGCCAGCCGGCCAGCCCGGGCGCGGTAGAGTCAAACTTAGCACTGCTTTTGAACACCACATTGCCGCAGGCGGCACAGGTGTATTCCCCGTTCGCGGTATTGTGCAGCAACGCGCCGGTAAACGGCGCCTCGGTGCCCTGCTCGCGCAGGACTCGGTATTGCTCCGGCGTCAGCCGCTTTCGTAGCTCCTCTTCTGAACCTTGCTGCGCCATACCACCCCCTTCTCGTTATTTCTTCTGCTGCGGCTTGAGCCGGTCAAGCTGGAGCAGCTTGATAATCACATAGACGGTGGCGGCGATGAACAAAAAGTCGATGAGGTCATACATCACGGCACCCCAGCCAAAATTGGCATGGCGGCCGTCAAAATGGAGGGTAAATGTCCGGGCACTTAAAGTGGTCTCGCCCGGAAAGATGAGCGCAAACAGCGGATCGATGAAACTGGCGATAATTTGCTTGACCACCGCCTGCACCTGCGACCCCAGCACAAAGCCGACGGCCAGGCCGAGCACGCCATATTCGCGCAGGAAGTTCAAGAAGCCGTTGACCGAATCGCGCACCCCTTTGCCGACTACTTCGTTCACAAGCTCGGTTGCCGCTACCGGATCAAGCCGGTTCAGGCGCGCTTTCGCTTCGCGTTTCAGTTCGGCCTCGGATTTTTCTGACAGCGGTTTTGCCTGGTCACTCATACGTCTACATTGTATCAGGTGCGGCTATACCGAGCAGTTGCAGACCGTCCCGCAGCGTATCAGCATAGCGCGCCACCAGCGCGGTGCGTACGGCTTCACGGTCGCTCCCTACCACCCGGTTACGCTCATAAAAACTATTGAATGTCTGCGCCAGCTCATACAAATAGGTACAAATATGATGCGGCATGAGCTCATTCGTCGCCTTCTCCACTGCTTCCGGGAATTCGCTGATTTTGCGCGCCAAGCTCCGCTCGCTCGCCTCAAACTTTTCGATGGTATGGTGTTGTTCGGCCGCGGCTTTTTTAAGGATACTTCTGGCCCGCGCATGCGCATACTGCAGGTACGGCCCGCTATTGCCTTCGAGCGCAATCGATTCTTTCGGATCATAGATGATGTCGCCGCCGATGCGGTTCTTGGCAAACGCATACTTCACTGCCGCCAATATCGTTTCTTCTGATGGATGCCGTCCGGTCTCGGCGCCGGCCTCGCGGGCTGCCTCCAGGATCTGGAGCGCGGTGACCACATTGCCTTTGCGCGAGCTCATCTTTACTCCGCCCTGCAGCTTTACCACCCCATGCGTCAGATGCGTGGTGCGTTCGGCCGGCTCCGGCGCGAATTGCGTAATGCTAGCAATGACCACCTGCATATACTGCTCCTGCTCATTCGCCGTGATGATGATCGAGCGGTCAAAGTGATAATCACGCCATTTGGTCAGGCTCAGCCCGACGTCTTTTGCCTCATACGTCGGCAGGCCTTCTGTGTTAATAAACACCCGCGTATGCAAGCCGTGTGGTTCGCCGTTGAACACAACCGCGTTGTCACTTTTGGTATACACGCCCCTTGCGAGCTGCTCCTGCACCGTCCCCATCCCCAGCGGCGTTACCTCACTTTCAGGAATAAATCGATCGAATGGCGCCACCTGCAGCTGATTATAGAGCGTCTTGAAATAATCGTAGCTCCACTGGCGGCATGTCCAGTAGATTTGCGCGAACGGTGAGTCATGATCACCGGCTTCATGCAGCTGATATACCCGTTTGTTCGTCGCCACGATTGCTGTTTTCGCTGCTCCGTCGTCTTCATAGGCGCTGTTGCCCTCGACATAGCGGGTGCCCAACCACGCCGGTCGCTCGCCAGTAGGAATATCGTCTAGCTTATCGGGCAGCTCACCGCCAAGCTGTCTGATAATCGCCCACATGCACTTGCCGACATGCAGCCCCACATCGCCGCCATAGTTGATGCGAACCGTTTTCGCGCCGGCACGTTCGACCAAGCGGGCAATCATGTCGCCGACGAGCGTGGTATACAGGTGTCCGGCATGCAGCGGTTTGAACGGGTTAGGGTCGGAGTACTCCACCACATAGGTCTTGCCCGCCAGGCGTTTGGGCGCCTCCAAGCCGTCCAGCGCGCGCACCAGCACGGCATCGCGCAACGTGAGATTGATAAATCCCGGCCCGGCAACAGATACACCGGCCACCGTTCCGGCCAAGTTTTCACGGAGTTTCACGGCAAGGCGCTCGGCAATGTCGCGTGGCTTTTGCCCAAGTTTCCCGGCCAGCTGCAGCGCCACGTTCGTCGCGTAATCACCAAATTGTTCGTTTGGCCGTGTCAGCTCCACTGCCAGCTCGGCTGCGAACAAATCCTTGCAAACAGCGGCAACCGCCGCCTCTAGCTCACTGCGCATAGGACGTATTATAACAGATCAGACTTGTTGGCATGGCCAAGGGTACGCACGCCCTGCCAGGCGCAGACATACAAGCTGCCCAAAAGCACAAAGAACGGCGCCACGACCGCAAAGACCTGCTTGTACTGCGTCGGGTGCAGCAAGCGCGACGACAGGTCAAACAGCATACCTGCCGGGTCGACCAGCACATCCCAGGTATTCCAGCGCAGGTCACGCCCCAGGTAGATCGCCACACTGCAGGCAAATAAAATAAGCGCAATGATCATCACCGTTGCCCGCGGCGTCAGGCGCCGCCGTAGCTCAATATGCACCAGATATAGGCTACTATAGCCAAGCAGCAGCGCCGTAACGATGAAAGAGGTGAATACCACGGCACTCGTCAGCAGCTGATTTGTATCAACTTCCGCGAGGTGGATAAAATCACTCACCATATAGAAACTGTTCGGCAAAAAGGCCAGCCAGGCGGCGCTGACGGCCAATCCCTCCCAGCTCGACCAAACCTTGCGCCGGAGCGTGCCGCGTAGCCATACCGCCAGGATAAACGGTACCCAGGCCAGGACGATATTCGGCAGCAAGTATGGCTCCAACAGTGTCCGACTGGCGGCCGACTGGACCAGCAGCAGGCCAAGGCCGGCTACTGTCAGTAACCCAAGCCCCAGCTCATAGTGCCCTCCCGGCAGCGTCCTCGTTGGCATATAGCAAGCCGTATTATACCAAGCGCGAGGGCATTGCGGCTGTGATGCAGAGCGGACGGCCTATTTCTCAAGCTCTTTTTTGAAGCGCTCCACCAGATCGACCGGCGCAGGATTGATGCCGTTACAGAGCGCTGTGTAGATGCTCACAAAGTCACCGAAGGCCGAGGTCCACAGCAGTTGCTCCAGCAGCGTGTTCCCTTCGGCCGTCACTACCAGCGGCGCCGGGCGCAAGCCGGATAGCAGGCGTTCGGTGACCGCGAACCGCTTTTGTACTCGCTCGTGCTCCAGCGGACTGCGTAGCTCAATGACTGTATACGGTTTGTCCACCGGCTGTTTGCTCCAACCGATGAATTCGTTATGATTGAACTCCGGCAATTGATTTACCCACGCCACCTGCTTGGCGTTTTCATTAAAGCTAATCTTCCACTTATATGCCGCCGGGTACATCTTCGGCCCGCCATATATGACAACCGATTTGCCGATGCACTCCAGCGCCAGCTGCTTAGCCGGATTCTTCGTGGTCGGTACGGTTGGCTGCCAGGCCGCCACTGCCCCGTCCAGATAGGCGGCGGCGCGCACCAGCTCAGGCCCCGTTTTGCCGGCCGGCAGTAGCCCGGCCTGTTCCAGGATCTGCAGCAGCGCCGCAAAATTGTACAGCACGGCGTACCGCGGTTGGTCTACGTATGGCAGGAGCGCTAAGGGATACTGTTTCGTTTGCGCCAGCTCGGCCAGTTTGCCGCCGCTCGCAATCACCGCAATGACAGCGCCGCGTGCCTCCGCCGCGGCCAGGGCGCTCAGTGTCTCCTCGGTATTGCCGGAATAGCTGGATGCAATAAACAGCGTATCGCCGCCTACATACGGTGGCACGTCGTAGTCGCGCACAATCTCAAAAGGCTTGCTGAGGCCGGGCCAGGTGCGCAGCAGCAGCGCTGCCAGTGCCGAACCGCCCATGCCGGCAAGCACCACGTTCGCGACACTCTCACCGCTGACCGGATGGTCGAAGGTATAGGTCTGCCGTAACTGATCGCCCTGTTTGCTTACGATGCCCAGCGCGTCAGCCTGGTCTTTTTCGTGCATATATTTCAGATCGTCGAGCACAGTGCCCTCCTTTAGCCGCACGGAAAAACGCTTGTTCGTAGCGCGCGGATACCCTATAGTATAGCGTAAAGGATAAGCACCTAGGGGGCAGGCATGTTTGGAGATGATCACAGCGACGCACAGCAAATGGCAAACCAGAGTGGCTTTGGCGAGCCGGCCAGTGACGGCACGCTCGGGGCACCGGCGGCGGATACCGGCACGATGCCCGGCACCGCCGCACCACAAAACGATATGACTGATCAGCTTATGCCCGGTAGCGGCACTCAACAACAGCCGGCGGCCGATACCGGCACCAGCCTGCCCCGCCCTGCGATGCCGGCCGGCACGGCAGGCGATGACGACTTAATCGGCATCAAGCAAGAAGCGCTGCAGCAGCTTCGTCCGCTCGTCGGCCACCTCGACCAATCAGCCGAAGAAAGATTCCGTACCACCATGATGATGATCCAGGCCGCCGACGACCAAAGCCTCATCCCCGAGGCCTACGCCGCGGCCAAGGAAATCGCCGACGACAAAGCCCGTGCCCAAGCCTTGCTTGATGTCATCAACGAGATCAACT
>DASZYD010000023.1:0-4739 GCA_035545555.1 Saccharimonadales bacterium (SeqCode)
GCGTTGGCAAAGGTGCCTCGGCCGATGAGATCAAGAAGGCATACCGACGGCTGGCCATCGAACATCACCCCGACCGCGGCGGCAATGAAGAGAAGTTCAAAGAGATCAACGAAGCCTACGAGGTGTTGAAAGATACCGACAAGCGCAAACGCTATGATCAGTTCGGCCATGCCGGTGTCGGCGGCAACGGCACCGGGACGGGCGCTGGCGGTTTCAATGGCTTCGGCGGTTTTGGCGGCCAAGGCCAGTCGGTGAACTTTGACTTTGGCGATCTTGGCTTGGGCGACATCTTCGGCAGCTTTTTTGGCGGCGGGGCGAGCGGCCAGCAGCGCCGGCCGAACCGCGGACGCGACGTTGAGACGGCGGTAGAGATCACCTTTGAGCAAGCCGTCTTCGGCACCGAAGTAGAGCTGTCGTTGAACCTCGAAGACACGTGTGAACACTGCAAGGGCACAACGGTTGAGCCCGGCTCCAGCCTCAAGACGTGTAGTAACTGTGGTGGCACCGGCCAGGTGGTCAATGTGATGCGCACCATTTTCGGCAATATCCAACAGGCTGCCCCATGCCCGAAATGCCGCGGTACCGGTAAGATCCCCGAGAAAGTGTGCAGTGTCTGCCATGGCCGCGGTACCGCCGCGAAGCGACAGCATATTACACTCAAAGTGCCGGCCGGCATCGATGATGGCGCCACCATCCGGCTGCGCGAGCATGGCGAAGCGGTGGCCAACGGCCCGAAGGGTGATCTGTACGTTAATGTACGCGTCAAGCCGCATAAACAATTTACCCGCGAAGGCGACCTCATTCTCAGCGAAGAGCATGTCGGCATGACCGACGCGGCGCTTGGCACTACCATTGAGGTAGCGACAGTGGATGGGCCGGTGCGGATGAAAGTGCCGGCCGGCACGCAATCCGGCTCCGACTTCAAACTCTCCGAACACGGCGTGCCGCACCTGCGCGGTAGCACCCGTGGAGCGCACATCGTGACCGTCATCGTCGATACGCCCACCAAGCTTACCGCCCGCCAGGAGGAACTCTTGCGGGAGTTCCAGACCGACAAAGGCAAGCGCAAATTCTGGAAATAACACCGGCACGTGCGACCCTTGCAAAACGGTAGGTATCGCCGGATAATTGCTACAACATGCACCGGCACCCGGCTCAGGCTGGCCTTATCCCATTGCTTGTCGTTATTCTGCTAGCAATCACGGCGGTCATTATTCTGACGTATCTGCGCGTCCAGGCGGTGCAGCGGTGAGTTGCAAAAGTACAGTAAATATGATAAAATCTCGCCGATACACAAAATAATAACGCAGGGCGCGGGAGTGATATGACGGCACCACCACATAAACCTATCAGCCCGATTGGCTCCAAGGAGCTGGTTGACTTTCCTGACCTTGGTCTTACGAAGGTGCCCGCGCGCGTCGACACTGGCGCTGCAGGTTCCGCAATCTGGGCTAGTGATATTCGCGTTGAGAACGGGCAATTGTCATTCTCTTTGTTTGCGCCTGGCTCGGCGCTCCATCGGGAAGAGGTGCTGACAAGCGATGCCTATCGGACCACTGTCGTTAAAAATTCATTTGGCGATACAGAATTTCGATACATGATTCGTCTGCGCATCCGTCTCGGGAGCAGGACTGTCCGCTGCTGGTTTTCCCTTGCCGACCGCTCGAACAATACCTATCCGGTGCTGTTGGGCCGGAACTTTCTGCGCGGCCGGTTTGTCGTTGATGTAACCCAGCATTATGTGCACGATGCCGGTGATGAAGCGCGGCGTGTGCTGGTCTTTACGCGCGAGGTCCCCGAAACAACAGCTTTTTTCCGGACCGTGCAGGCGCAGAACAGGGTGCCGGTTACGTATGATTGCGTGCCATATGAATCATTGCTGTTTCATGTCAATGGAGCTGCGACGACCGTTCGGTGCACGGTTACCGGCAGAGACATCTCCCAATACGACTTTACCTACCTCAAGAACCACCACGACCATGAGCCGGCCTATGCTTCGGCGATGTATCTCAAATTCAAAGGCCGGCCGTTTGCTGACCGCGAGTTCGTAACGTTTTTGTCCGGCAGCAAACTGAGCGAATATATGAAGCTCACCTGCCACGGATTGCCCGTGCCGCAGGCGGTTGGCGGTCACGCATCGTTGCTTCTGACGCGCTTCAGCGAATTGCGGGAACTGCTGGGAGTGCCGTTCGTTTTGAAGGCTGCCGCTAGCGACAAGGGCCGCGACAACTATATAGTCGACGATGAGGCGACCTATAGCCGGCTGCTCCACGAGGCCGAGCCCGAGCGGCTCTGGCTGGCGCAGCGGTACATCCCGAATGACGGCTTCTACCGTGTCCACGTGCTGGGTAAAGAAGTTGACCTGGCGGTCTGGCGTGCTTCGGCGCCGCACGAGAACCCCCTCAAACGCCACCTTAATAAGCCTCGCGGTAGCGCAAATGCGCAGTTGATCCCATTGACGCAGGTTCCGGGCGAGGTACAGCAGCTGGCACTCCAGGCTGCGAGCTATATGAACCGGCAAATTGCCGGTGTCGACCTAGTGCAAGACAAAATAACGCGGAAGTGGTACATTTTGGAAGCTAACAATGACCCGCAGATCCGTTCAGGGTCATTCGTGGCTGAAAAGACTGCTGCGATTGCTTCATTTTTTGACAAAGAGTTAGGCAGGTAAGCTATGAAGATCATCATTCTGTCCAAAGGGCCAAGCAATTACACCACCAAGCGGCTCAAAGAAGAGACCAAGGCACGTGGCCATGCAGTGCGCATTGTCAACTATGCCAAATGCTACCTGACGATCGAGAAGGGTAATCCGGTGGTGTACTACAAGGGTGAGAAGCTGGAAGGGGTGGACGCCATCATCCCGCGGATTGCGCAGAGCTATACCAAATACGGCTCGGCCGTTGTTCGCCAGTTTGAGATGCAAGGCGTATTCACCACTGCCAGTTCTATTGCCATCACGCGTTCACGCGACAAGCTGCGCGGTTACCAACTGCTTGCCAAGGCGGGCGTAGGGGTACCGAAGACGGTTATCGCGAATGAGACAGGGGATTTTGAAGAAGTGTTGGAACTGGTCGGCGGCGCGCCGGTCATCATCAAAGTGGCGCGAGGTACGCATGGCAACGGCGTTGTGCTGGCCGAGACGCGCAAGGCAGCCAAGGCGGTAATGCAGGCGTTCTATGTCGAAGGCGTGACGTTCCTGGTGCAGGAATTCGTGGCCGAGTCGGCAGGGACGGACATCCGGGCGCTCGTTGTCGGTGGCCGCGTCGTGGCAAGCGTTCGCCGCCAGAGCCTGACTGATGATTTTCGCTCTAACACACACCAGGGCGGCGTCGGCCGCAAGGTCAAACTGACTGATGATGAGGAAAAGACGGCCGTAAAAGCCGCCAAGGCGATGGGCCTACCAATATGCGGCGTCGATATGATGCGCTCCGAGCGTGGCCCGCTGCTGCTGGAGGTAAACTCCTCGGCCAGCCTCAAGACGCCCGAGCTGTTGACCAAGCGCAACGTTGCAGCACAGATCATCGAGTACATCGAGCATAACGCCAGAGCCCGCCGCACGAAAGACAAAGTCGGCGCGTAAGCGACCGCAGCTTTGGGCGCCGCGCAGTGGCCATTCCCGACGTGGTAGCTTATACTTTGGCATATGGATGCCAACATGGCGATTGTACTGGGGCTGTTCGCGGCACCGGTTCTGGTGACGCTACTGCTGCGCATCAATGCGACGATGGTATTTTTAGGTCTCTGCCTCGGCTATGTGCTGATGCAGTTTTTAGGCGCTGACACGCAGGACTTCGCGGCCACCTTTCTGCCGCACGCGGCGGTGAGCAGTAACGTGCTGAAGGTAACGCTGCTACTGTTCCCGGCCGTTTTTACGGCTGTGTTCATGATCCGCACAGCGCGCGGTGCCAAGGCGGTGTTCAATCTATTGCCAGCGCTCGCGACAGGTTGTTTGGTGGTGCTGTTGGTCGTGCCGTTGCTGTCGCCCGGACTGTCACATGCCATCACCGGCATGTCGCTATGGCGGCAAGTGGCGCGGTTGCAAGGGCTGGTGGTAGGCACCGGCGCACTCGTAAGCTTACTGTTTTTGTGGATGCTGCGGCCACACCAGGACAAGCCGCGTGGCAAGCACGAGTAGGCGCGTAGTTTGACTTTTTTGCCTTTTTTAGGATAATGTAAGGTGTTATTTTGCTCCGCAGCATGACCTCTATGCGGGCCCATAGCTCAGCCGGTTAGAGCACCTGCCTTTTAAGCAGGGTGTCGTGGGTTCGAACCCCACTGGGCCCTCCAAGCCGCTTATGTTTAAACTCCTCTATAAGAAAGAGGAGTTTTTTGTTTTGTATGATTGTTGTATGTCGGGAACAAGTGACCGGTTAGGCGCTGTGTAGTCGCTGCACTTCTTCCGCTAGTTGCTTAATCTTTTGTAATCTACCGTTCCACGACGCGGCTGCCCGAGATAGCTCTTGGGCAGCCTCGCTAATGCCTGTTGGATCGATGCTGAACCTACGTTCTTTACCGATCTTGTGCGTCCTGATAAGGCCGGCTTGCTGCAATACCGCCATATGCTTACTCACTGCCTGACGGCTAAACGGCACCGAGCCGGCCAACGTACTTGCCGTGGCGTCGCGCTGGTTGAGCAGCAGATCAAGCAGCTTGCGCCGGCTTGGCTCGGCGATCGCAGCCCAGAGCCTGTCGTTACTGGAGACCGTTGTAGCGCTAGGCCGTGTGGTCGTCGACATGGC
>DASZYD010000024.1:0-29669 GCA_035545555.1 Saccharimonadales bacterium (SeqCode)
CGCTGTCCGATACGGCTGCGTTTTGCGAGCAGTACCAGATCGGTCTGGATATTTCGGCCAACTGCGTTATCGTGGAAGCCAAACGCGCCGACAGGACCTGGTATGCGGCCTGCATGATTCTGGCTACTGAGCGGATCGACATCAACAATGTGGTGCGCCGCCATCTGGACGCTCGCAAAATATCCTTCGCGCCGATGGAAACAGCCATCCGTCTGACCGGCATGGAGTATGGCGGCATCACGCCCATCGGTCTGCCGGCCGACTGGCCGCTGCTGGTAGATACGGCTGCCGCCGCAGCGCCGCAGGTTATTATCGGCGGTGGCAACCGTGTCTCCAAACTGCTCGTGCCCGGCAAATTGCTGGCTGGCCTGCCGCAGGCGACGGTGCTCGATCTTGCCAAACATGGCTAGGCTGTGGCCGGATAGTTTGCAAGCGACCGGCTGCACGGTATAATCAGGGAGTTACGTCTGGCGCGTTGGCGGAGAGGTTACGCAGGGCTCTGCAAAAGCCCGTAGACCGGTTCAAGTCCGGTACGCGCCTCCAGTTTTCACCGTATCTATTATGGATATTGGCGTAAGGGCTAGGGCAGAATTGCATTGTGCGCGGGTGCTGTAACTGGTAGCCAGGGTTGACTTAAAATCAACTGTCCAAAAGACGTGCGGGTTCGATTCCCGCCCCGCGCACCAGGGTGTTATAATAGCCATGCTCTTGAGGGGCGTTAGCTTAGTTGGTAAAGCGCAGCATTCGCATTGCTGAGACCAGGAGTTCGACTCTCCTACGCTCCACCAGATCGGCGACTACTAATCATAGTCCTCAGGCCTTGCTCCCGCTGTAAAAGACTTCTCAGAAGAAGTCTTTTTTATTTGCTAGCATGGGCACGTGCTCGACAACACCCGCAAGACATATTTCTCTCCACAGGATGACACGCTCAGAGCGTTCCTAGCCTTTATCCAATCGGCCGGACATAGAATCCGTATCGCTGACTACTCATTTAACCTTGACCCGCTGGTTGACATTTTGATAGCCAAACAGAAAGCCGGTGTCGATGTGCAGCTCGTACTAGATCGTAGCCAGTCGGCGGGCGTCAGCGAGAAGCCCGAGATCAAAAAGTTGGATAAATCCCAGGTCCCATTCGTGGTAGGGACTTCCAGCCGGCACAAGATTATGCACAACAAGTTCACGATTGTTGATGATGCGTGGGTGCAATCCGGCTCTTGGAACTATACCAACGCCGCGTCGGATGAGGATAACTTCTTCGACATCGAGCATTCGATCGATCGGGCGCGGGTCTTTACGACCGACTGGCAGAAGATGTATGACTGGATCAGTCAGAACGAGCCACAAGAGCGCTATCATTCCATGATCGGTCAGCGCTAGATTGCGTCTTCGTGCATTTGCTGGAGTGCTTGCCGGAAGGCGGCGGGCCGGATGGCGGTATCACCGGCGAACGGATAGTCGATCAGCAGAATAAAGAGGCAGACTGCGCCGATGACCAGACCCAATATGACATTGAGACCGAGCTGTGGCCCTAGTCGGCGATTTTTGAATAAGTTGAACATCACTACCAAGAAAACGGCATAGGCGAGCACGAATGTCCAAAAGAACCACGGCAAGCCGACGGCGCTGTCATACAGCCGCGTCTGCCGGCCTTTCGTAACCGCTGTCAGCGATTCCGCGACGCTGGTGCCGATGGTGATCTGGCCGTCGCTGCTGCTTTTGACAGTATCTGCGGCAGTCCAAACGGCATCCAGCTGGCGGGCAACTGCGGGGCTGGACTTGCCGTCCGCCAGCTCGGGCCACTCATCACGTACGACCAGCTGGGCATACCGCGCAAGGCCGGTACGGATCGGCTGTCCGGTAGGAGCGTCGAGCAGGCCACTCTCCCGGTAGGCAGCCTGCACGCTGGCAGCTTCGCTTACCACGTTTTGCTGGACGTTCAAGTAGCGCTCCCACGCCACGACCGCCAAAAAGCCGATGATGACCGAGAAAAGCACGGCACCGACCGAAAAGAGTTGCCGCAGTTCCTCATTCGTCTCTTCGGTCGCCCGGTTTCGCCAGAGGACAATATGGCACACCAGAGCAATGAGCAGCGCCGCGGCGATGCAGCCGCCGATGACCACTATGCTGAGCCACACGAACGACAGATGCAACACGAGCCAATGCATGGCCCTACTATAGCATAAGCGGTGCGCGGCAGGCGGCCCTCGCTGTAAGCTGCTACAATACCATCATATGGACTGGCTGCTTGAGCAACTGATTCGCTACCCCCGGCGCTGCACGGCAATTGCCGTGGCAGTGCTGATGGTGGGCGGCGGGCTGCTGTGGTGGCAATTGGTGTGGCAGAATCCCCGCCACGTGTTCGCCGACATGCTGGCGAACAACCTGACAACCAGCAGCGTGACCAAGATCGCGGCTGCAGACAGCGGCAGCCAAAGCGTCGCGCAATATGCCCGGCTGCAAATGGGCGGCACCAACGCCGCCGACTGGCTGGTCGTTGCCAAGCAAAACGACTCGTCGGTCACAACCGAAAGCATCGGCACGTGCACCACAGGCTACATCCGCTACACCAACATCAGTACGACCCAGACGAAGAACGGCAAGCCCTATAGCTTCGCGAGCGTGCTCAACGTGTGGGGCAAAAGTGACGGTAAGACCGACACCTCGCTGAGCGACCTGTTTGACCAGACACTGCTGGATGTGGGCAGTGCGCCGCTGCCGCCAATTGCCGATCTGCCCGCCGCGCAGCGTGAAAACATTTTGCTGTATATAAGAGAGCAGAAAGTTTTCACGGCTGACTACAAGACGGTTACGCGCCAGACGCTGCAGGGCCGGCCGGTCTATACCTACAGCGTATCGGTACAGTTGGGTGCATACGTACGCATGATGCAGGCCTTCGCGCACGACCTGGGAATGACCAACCTCGACGATATCGACCCGAGCCAATATGCCACAGCGCCGCCGGTGGCGCTGACGATGTCGGTTGACCGCCTGTCGCACCAGCTCGTGCAGGTAACCTATCCGGCGAACGGCTTTAGCCAACGCTACACCGACTGGGGGCTGATGACGCCGGTGCGCGTGCCCAAAGAGGCGATTTCGACCACGCAGCTGCAGCAGCGCATCACGGCGCTGGGCTCCGGGTCGCTATAGAGTCTGCTTATTACTGATGCTTCCCGTGCTGCATGCCGGGCCTCACTTTCGTGATCTGAATCATTTGCTATGCGTAGGGCGCCGGCGTATGCTTAGCCGATGACAAGCGAGCGAAGCGGGCTATTGCTGCCGATTGACGCAACTCTCTGTACCGGTATCGACATTGGCGGAACGAAAATTACTATCGCCGATACGGCGACCGCGGCGGTACGCCACTACGACACGATTGCCTACACGGGCAAAGGTGTTGACGCCCTGCTGATGGATTACTTCAGGGCAATTGGGAAGCGCCCCAGGTTTATAATGCTTGCCATTGCCGGACCGCGCGATGATGAAACCGGCGCCGTACAACTGACCAATGCCGACTGGCCTACATTTGTGCCGGTTGATGCGGCCGCCAGTTATCCGGGAACTGGTTTTGAGACAACGAACGACCTTACCGCTGCCATCGCTGGCGTTATAGGCCAATCGGGGATTGACCTTGAAGATATAAAGCCGGGTACGCCGGCGCCTACGGGGACGAAGTTAGTCGTTACCCTAAGCACGGGCATCAACTGTGCCGCGGCGGTGTGGGATGCGCCAACCAAGCGATATAGCTTTGTCACGTGTGAAGCGGGACATATCGGCTTCCAGCCGAAGAACAGTGACGAGCTTGCCTATCTAGACCACCTACAACAAGTCTCTACCGCTGAGCACAAGCACGTCTCGGTGGAGTTGGCGCTATCAGGCAAGTACGGCATCGAAAGTTTGACCGACCACATATTGGCGCTGCATAAGACCGACACGCTTGCGGCGGCAGTCAAGCGGGCGCGCCAGGCGGGCAGACCGACCGGCGCCGTCCTGCGTGAAATTGCTGAGCAGGGCGACGGAAATGATCGAGCGGTGGCACGTATCATCCTGCACCATCTCGGCAACATGATCGGCTCGGCGCTGCGCGATTACGCCGTATTGTTCAAAGCGACCGGCGGCGTATATATGACCGGCAGTGTTTCCCTGGGCCTGGCCGATTACTTTGCCAAAAAGACAGATTTTATAAAACGCTTCATCCACCCTGGTGCGGCGCATAGCGGATGGATTGAAAGGATACCTATATACCTTGTGACCGACCCGTACATCACCGTCAGGGGCGCCCTGGCTTTGGCCCGTCAAGGCGTTGATGCGGCCGGCTGATACGGCACACATATTTGAGTTTGAACGGGACGCTTCCGTCCGTTCCGGGGAGCATATACAGTCTCCCTGATTCTGTTTTAGGCGCCGGCTCTATATAATGAACGCTATGCAAGTCATCGTTGACGGCCTGCCGACGCACTATGAGCTGGGCGGCAAGGGGAAGACCGTCGTGTTCCTCCACGGCTGGGGTGACCGTGCTGCCGGATCGGCACAGCTCAGAGCCGAGCTGGCCAGGCAGTACACGGTCGTGGCGCCGGATCTGCCCGGTTTCGGCGGTACCGCGGCGCCGCCGAAGGTGTGGAACAATACTGATTACGCCGAGTTCGTGGCAGCACTGTTGCGTAAGATCGGCCAAACGCAGGTGTATGCGCTTATCGGCCACAGCAACGGTGGCGCAATCGCTGTCCGCGGCTTGGGGCGTCACATCCTTACGGCGGAGAAAGTCGTGCTCGTGGCCAGCGCCGGTATCCGCGGCGAATACAAGGGGCGTACCCGCGCCTTGCGGTATCTGGCCAAGACCGGCAAAGTGCTTGCCGCGCCGCTGCCGGCAAGTGTCAAACAGCGGTTGCGCCGCAAGGTCTATCAGACAATCGGTTCGGACATGCTGGTAGCCGAACAGCTGCAGGAAACCTTCAAGAAAGTGGTGACCGATGACGTCCGGGCTGATGCGGCACGGGTAGATATCCCGGCACTACTGCTGTACGGCGAGGACGACCCGCAGACGCCGGTGCGCTATGGTGAGCTGTTCCATGAGTACTTGCGCGATTCGACCCTAGAAATATTCCCTGCCGCCGGCCATTTCGTGCACCTCGATCGCCCCCAAGAGGTCTTACGCGCAATAGAGGAGTTCTTGCAATGATGCTGCTACTACTTGCGCCATATCTGCCGAGTTACGCTGCGACCCTGGTCTACATGCTGCAGAATACCGAATACCGGGTGTGGCCGTATCTGCAGTGGTACTGGCGCACGCAGGATTTTTCGAAGGTAATGCGCCGCCGGCAATTGCAGCGCACCCGCGCGGCGCGTCTGCTGCTTCTTGCGTTGCGCGTGGGTATGCTGGCGCAAATCGTTGCCGGCCTGCTGGTACTCTATCTGTGGCATTGGCATGGGCTGGTCGGCGGCTGGGCGTTCGGACTGGCGCTGCTTATCTCGTACCCCGTCGTGTGGGCACATCTGGCAGTAGTACCGCTGGTACTAGGGCGATTGTTCGTCGTTACGCCCAGGCAGATTCGGCAGATTATCCAATCGGAAGAAGTCTTCAAGAAGCATCCCGGTATCAAAATCGCCATTGCCGGCAGTTACGGCAAGACCAGTATGAAAGAGCTGCTGCTGACCGTGCTGGGTGAAGGTAAAAACGTTGCTGCCACGCCGGCCAACAAGAACGTTGCGTCCAGCCACGCGCAGTTCGCGCGTACGCTGAGCGGTACTGAAGACATCCTGCTGATCGAGTACGGCGAGGGTGCGCCGGGCGATGTGGCGAAGTTTGCCAAAACCACCCATCCTACCCATGCGGTTATTACCGGTGTAGCGGCGGCACACCTGGACCACTACAAAACCGTAGCAGCCGCCGGCAAAGATATCTTCAGCGTTGTAGATTATCTGCCGGATACGGCACAGGTGTATGTCAATGGCGAATCGCCGGCGGCTGAGCCGTTTATCCGGCCGGCCTTTGCGCGCTATGACCGCGAAGGCGCTCTCGGTTGGCAGGTGGGCGATGTGTCGGTAAGCCTGGCCGGCATGGACTTTACGCTCGCCCGTGGTGCGAAAAAACTGCGCCTGCATAGCGGGCTGCTCGGCCGGCACCAGCTGGGGCCGCTGAGCTTGGCCGCAGCGTTGGGACACGAGTTTGGGCTCACGAAGGGGCAGATTACCGCCGGCGTTGCCCGGACGCGGCCGTTTGAGCACCGCATGCAGCCTTACCAGCTGAACGGTGCCTGGATTATCGACGACACCTACAACGGCAACATCGAGGGCATTCGGGCGGGCACGGCGCTGCTGCACGAATTGCCCGCCAAACGCAAGCTGTACGTGACGCCGGGCCTTGTTGATCAGGGCAAGGAAACGCAGCCGATCCACGAAGCGATGGGCCGCCTGATCACCGCATCGGGCGCCGATGTAGTGGTGCTGATGCAGAACTCGGTCACACCGTTCATCCGTCATGGCCTGGAGGCTGCAGGCTACCCGGGAGAGGTGCGGGTCGAAACAAACCCGCTCGAGTTTTACACCAACCTTGCCCATTTCGTGGCCGCCGGTGACCTCGTTATGCTCCAGAACGACTGGCCCGACAATTACGCTTAAGTAAGAAAGAAAGGGAAGAACATGACGGAACACATTGAGGCCCCATATGTGCGCCTGCCGGTAGTAGTCGCGGCTCCATCAGTAGACATCGCCCGCCAGATTGCGACTACGCTTGAAGAGAACGATGGGCTGCTGGTCTCCTGGCAGCGGCACCGCGAGGTAGCTGAACCGTATGTACGCGTTGAACAACCGACGACTTTTGGCGAGGCAGGACTGCTCATGGAAGTGGGGGCTTTTCGGGCGGTGGTAGGCGCTATGCTGCAGGAGTGGGGGCTCGTGCGGCCGTAATTTGGCATTAGGGTGCCCTGGCGCCTATACTGAAGCACATGGAAACCGTTGCAGTCATCTTTGGGGGACGCTCGACAGAGCATGACGTATCAATCGTTACCGCCATTGCCAGCATCATCAAGCCGCTGGAGCTAAGCCGTAACTATACAGTAGAAGCGGTCTATATCGCCAAAGACGGCGCCTGGTATTGGGATGAGCGCTTGAAAGATATCAAGCTGTTCACATCGGGCCGGATCGCCGCTTTTATGAAGAAGACCAGGCCGGCCGGCGTGCAGTTTACGGGTGGCATGACGCTGACAAAGCCGAGCAGCCTCCCGGGCCGGCAAACAAGCCGTAGAATCGATCTGGTTTTTCCGGCAATGCATGGCACCTATGGCGAGGACGGCGCATTACCAGGGCTTTTGGACATGGCCGGCGTGCCGTATGTGGGGTGCGGTTTGGCGGCTAGCGCCTTAGCGATGGACAAGATTCTGGCGAAGCAGGTTGCCGCCGCCAAGGGCATCAGCATCACCGACTATGTGACGTTTGCCCGCGACGAGCTGGCTGACAAAGCCGGGCTGGATACTGCCGTGAAAGCAGTCACAAAAAAGCTCGCATACCCAGTGTTTATCAAGCCGCCGCATCTTGGGTCGAGCATCGGCATCACACGGGCCACTGACGATACCAGCTTGCGCAACGGTTTGGAAGTGGCGGCGCACTATGACACGGCCGTGCTGGTCGAAACGGCGGTGCAGAACCTCATTGAGGTGACGCTGCCGATTATGGGCAATGAGCGGCCAGTGCCGGCGCTGCTCGAGCAGCCGCTCACCAAAGCCGAAGATTTCTTCGATTTCGAGACCAAATACCTGCAGGGCGGCAAAAAGGGCAAGCGTGGCGGCAAAGGCGCTAAGGGCGCGCAGGGCTACAGCCAGATTCCGGCCAGCTTGCCCAAGGAGCTCTATGCCAAGGCTGAAGCAACCGGCCTGACGGTCTATAAAGCACTGGGCTGCAGCGGCACGGCACGGGTAGATATGCTTATCGACAGCAAGGCGGGCGCGGTGTACTTCAACGAGGTGAACCCCTTGCCGGGCGGCCTGTATGCGCACAACTGGAACAAAGCGGGGGTGAGTAGTATCGAGCTGGTCGAGAAGTTGCTGGGTTTCGCCCGGGAACGCTTTGCTATGCGCCAGGCGCTCACGACGGCATTCCCGACCAGCTATCTCCAGCAATTCTGAGATGATTCGCCGTCAGCTTTTCAAGCTTCTGTACGCCCGTCGGCAGCGGGCTGTCCGTCAGTACAAAACACTCAATTGGATCAAATTGGACCATGCGGCAGTTCTGCACAACGTGGCGCTCCTGCAGCGTCAGCACCCTGGCTTCGGCATCATTCCGGTGCTAAAGTCCAATGCCTATGGCCACGGCCTGCGCGACATGGCGCAGATCTTGAACGCCGCGGACTGCGAATCCTTGGCCGTGGACGGCTACTTTGAGGCCGGCCGGATCAGGCACCTGACGCGCCACCGCATCCTGGTACTGGGGTATATCTTGCCGGAGAACGTACGATTGCTCGATACGCGGCACTGCTCATTTGTCGTGCAGGATATTGCTGGTCTCAAAGCCTTTGGCCGGCTTGGCCGCCCGGTGCGTATCCACCTGGAGCTGAATACCGGTATGAACCGGCTCGGGCTGCAGCCGGCTGAGCTCGATGGATACCTGGCAACCCTCAAGCAATTCCCGCATCTGGAGCTGGAGGGGGTGATGAGCCATTTGGCGGATGCCGACAACGAAGCGGACGATACCTTTACTGCCGGGCAAACGGCGCAGTTCGACAAGGCGATCGCCAAGATTCTAACCGCCGGTTTCCATCCCCGCAGCATCCACCTGGCGCAGACCGCCGGCAGCACCAAAGCGCACAGCCGGTATGCCAACGCGCTGCGGTTCGGCATCGGCCTGTACGGCATCAGCCCGCTGAGCGCGGGCGATCCGCACGCTGGCGACCTGGCCGGCCTCAGACCGGTGCTCAGCCTCAAAACCACCATTATCAAGACGATAGAACTGCAAAAAGGTGACAGAGTGAGCTATAACGGTATCTTCACGGCGCCCCATGCGATGCGTCTGGGTGTGTTGCCGCTCGGCTATTACGAGGGCGTCCCGCGGGCACTGAGTAGTTGTGGCATCCTAACGGCAGCCGACGGGCAGCTGTTGCCGATCCGTGGGCGCGTGTGTATGAACCACACGATGATCGACCTGGGCGAGACGAGCCTGCAGACCGGCGACGTGGTCACGGTTATGAGCGCCGACCCGGCGCAGCCCAATAGCGTCGCCCGTTTGGTTGCAGACCACCACCTCTTTCCGTATATGCTGCTGGCCGGTTTGTCCAGCAGCATCCGCCGGAATATTGTCTAGCCAAACAGACATGGGCGCGTATAATGCTGAGAGAAAGCATAAACAGGAACCGCGCCGCCATGCCGCCAGCCGATACTCAATCGCCACTGCCAACCACTACGCTTACACCTTCCGTGGGCGCGACACCGCCGCCAACGCCCCAAGGTTCACCGGCACCGTATGCATTCAGTATGAACCAAACGCCGGCACCCAATGGCCCGGTCGTGAGCTCGGCGCACCCGATGGGTGTGGCGCCGAAGAAGTCGAAGCGCAAGCTGTGGCTGATCATCCTCATTGTCATCGTGGTGCTGCTGGGGCTGGCCGGCGGCTACGTCTTCGGCTTCTATCTGCCGAATACGCCGGCCAATATGTATAATGCGGCCCTCAAGAATAGCGGTGCGGCGCTGGACACGTTAGTCTCATATTCCAGGCAGCAGCAGACGGCCAGCTACAAGAGCGTGTCACTGACCGGCACGGTACACGTGAAGAGCCCGAGCGCCAGTTTCGATGTCAACCTCAGCGGTGCGGCCGACAAGGATGCGAATGCCAATCTGCAGCTCAGTGCCGATATCCTTGGCCAGAAGGCGAGCGCCAACATCCGCAGCGTGCGCAGCTCGGCTGACGTCAGCCCGGATGTCTATGTGCAGGTGAGCGGCATCAAGTCCTACCTCGACAGCAATGGTCTCAACAGCCTCGACGGGCTGGATGGGCGCTGGATTATGATCGATCACACCCTGATCGACACCTATCTCAGCAGCCTCAAGCAATCGGTCGATTCCAGTACGGATAGCAGTGCGGCCAACGCCGCCAAGGCCCCGACCTATGCGCAGTTGCAGGATGCGCTGACCAAAGTACAGACGGTGAACAAACAATATGTCTTCACAACCGATGCGTCAAGAGCGGTGCTTGCGAACGAGACGTACCTGGGCAAGGTGACGGTGGGCAGCCGCACGCAGTACCACTACAGAGTCGGCTACAGCAAAGCACATTTGACGGCGTACGTGGATGCGCTGGGCAGCGCTCTCGACAGCAGTCAGCTCAATGGCTGGTCCAAGACGGCCAATGACGGTAAGGGCCTCAGCGAAGCCATGAATCTCAACCAGGTCAAGCAAGACATCCAGGACGCCAAGAGCGACTATACCTTTGAGGTGTGGGTAGACACCGGCACTAAGCTCATCAGCAAAGTTGCCTTTGTCGATCCATCCGACAGCAGTTCGACGCTGACCATTGCACAAACCCATGTGAGCGGTACGAGCTATCCGTTCACCCTGACGGTGAACGGCAAAGACGATACGTCCGGCAAGCCGGCCACGGCCACGTTTGGCGCTTCGCTCGACACCAAGAGCCATGCCATCGCCGCTACCTTCTCGGTGAGCGACCAAACCAGCGACGGCACCGAATCGGCCACCGGCAACTTCACGCTCACGCCAAGCAACAACGCCGTTCAGGTGACGGCGCCATCCGGTGCAGAGTCATTGAACGATCTGTTCAGCTCGCTCGGCCTCGGCGGCCTGCCAAGCGGCACGGACACGCTCTCGCCGCTTAGCTTCACCGAGTAAGGTAGAGACCGGCGGCAGGAGCGCCGCAGCTACAATACTGCCGGCTTCTTCCGCTGTACTCGCGTATCTGGTATAGTGGCGGTATGACATCGTTGCGCCGCCGCACCCTTCTCCTTGCCCGCTAGGGCACGTATGTTTCTATTCCGGTATACGTAACGTCAAGACAGTCTAGAGGAGTTTTCGGCATGCAGCGCTACAATCCGAAAGAGATCGAGCCAAAATGGCAGCAGAAGTGGCAAGACGACAAAACGTTCCAGGTCGTCGAGGATACAAAAAGACCTAAAAAATATATCATCGACATGTTTCCGTACCCGAGCGGAGCGGCGATGCATGTGGGCCATGTGCGCAACTTTACCATCAGCGATGTGCTGAGCCAGTTCCACCGCCAAAAGGGCTACAACGTCATGCACACTATGGGCTGGGATACGTTTGGTCTGCCGGCGGAGAATTACGCCATCAAGACCGGCACGCCGCCGACCGTGACGACCAAGGCCAACATCGCGAACTTCAAGCACCAACTGCGGCAACTGGGGATGAGCTATGACTGGTCGCGCGAAGTTAACACCTCTGACCCGAGCTATTACAAATGGACGCAGTGGATTTTTACGCAATTGTTTACGCATGGCCTGGCATACCAGAAAGAATCACCCCAGTGGTGGTGCCCGGTCGACAAAACCGTGCTGGCCAACGAGCAGGTCGAGGGCGGCAGGTGCTGGCGCTGCGGCAATCAGGTGGTGAAGAAAAATCTGAAGCAGTGGTTCTTTAAGATCACCGACTACGCCGACGCGCTGCTGGCCGGTATCGACGACCTGGACTGGCCGGACAAGATCAAGACCATGCAGCGCAACTGGATCGGCAAGAGCAGGGGGGCTGAGCTGCGGTTTGCCGTCGATGGTCGCGAGGATGTCATCACGGTATTTTCAACCCGCCCCGATACCATTTTCGGCGCTACCTTCCTGGTGCTGGCACCGGAGCATCCGCTGGTAGCCGCTCTGGCGACGCCGGAGCAGCAGCAGGCAGTCGATGCCTACGTACAGGCTACGCAAGCCAAATCTGACGTCGAGCGTCAAGAGAACAAAGACAAGACCGGCGTTTTCACCGGTGCATACGCAATCAACCCCGCCAACGGCGAAAACGTTCCGGTGTGGATTGCCGATTATGTCCTGATGAGCTACGGCACCGGCGCCATTATGGCTGTCCCGGCTCACGACGAGCGCGACCACGACTTTGCCCGGAAGTTTGCCCTGCCCATCAAGCCGGTCGTTGCTCCTGCCTTTGACGATAACGCCAGCTACGGCACCGGCGCCAAAGACCGCGACGTGGTCAACATCATCCTGCACGACCCAAAGACGGACAAGTATTGTCTGCTGGATTGGCGCGAGGGCGCGCCCCGCACCGGCGCCGGTTACCAACTGCCGGGCGGCGGTATCGAGCCGGGAGAGACGGTTGAGGCGGCGGCGCTACGTGAACTACGCGAAGAAACCGGTTATACCGATGTATCTATCACGGAAGTCCTGCCGGCGGCGGTCGCTATCTATTACATGGATACCTATAACAGTGGAGATACGCAACTGCGGCGCGCGGTGAAGCGCATCGCTCTGGCCGAGCTGCAATCCGATACTCACAACGGCTTTGCCGATGCCGAACCGCACGAAAAAGGCTGGTACGAGGTCGTCTGGATGAGCAAAGACGAAATGGCGAAAGCCGATTTGTGGGAAGGCCTGCGCGCTTTCTTTGACATCGCATTCGGTACGATGATCTACACCGGCGAGGGCGTACTTATCAACTCCGGCCCGTATGACAACCTGCCGACCAGCGAAGCGCGCGAACAGATCGTGGCCGATTTAGCCAAGGACGGCAAGGCTGCGGAGCGCACCAACTACAAGATCCGCGATTGGTTGATCAGCCGTCAGCGCTACTGGGGCGCGCCGATTCCCATTGTCCACTGCGAAAAGGACGGCGCAGTGGCCGTGCCAGAGAAAGACTTGCCGGTCCTGCTGCCTGACGTACAGAGTTTTGAGCCCACAGGCGAGGGCAGCGTGCTGGCGGGCGTGATCGACTGGGTCAATACAACTTGCCCGAAGTGTGGTGGTGCGGCCAAGCGCGAGACCGACACCATGGACGGCTATGCCTGCAGCAGCTGGTACTTCCTGCGCTATGCCGACCCGCACAACGACCGAGAGGCCTGGGACCCGGCCAAAGCCAACTACTGGCTGCCGATCGACTACTACTGTGGCGGCGACCACGCTGTCAGCCACCTGCTGTATAGCCGCTTTTGGATGCATTTCTTCGCCGACCAGGGGTGGATTGAAAAGACACGGCGCGAGCCGGTAGGCAAACTGGTCTACAACGGTTACATTCTGGCCGCCGACGGCAACAAGATGAGCAAGAGCAAAGGCAACACCGTCAACCCGGATGACCTGATCGAGCAGGGCTATGGCGCCGACAGTATCCGTTTGTTCGAAATGTTCATTGCCCCATACGACCAAAACACCAACTGGAACATCAACGGCGTACCGGGGACGTTCCGGTTCCTGCAGCGCATCTGGACACTGACGCAAGAGTTTTTGGCGGCAACACCGGGCGATGCGCACAGCCCGCAGCTGCTGACGCTGGCCCACAAGACCATCAAGAAAGTGAGCGGCGATCTGGAGCAGCTGAGCTTTAACACAGCGGTCGCTGCCATGATGGAGGCCGTCAATGAGCTGTACAAGATCAAAGCCGGCGATGGCTATGCCGCAACCGCCGATTGGCGCTTTGCGCTCACCAGCCTGATACAACTGCTGGCGCCGTTTGCGCCGCATATCGCCGAAGAATTGTGGCAGCAGCTCGGACATCAGACATCAGTGCATGGGGCCATCTGGCCGCAGTATGACCCGGCGCAGGTAATCGAAGATACGATGCGCATCGCCGTGCAGGTCAACGGCAAACTTCGCGCCGATTTCGTCATTGCCCGGGCCAGCAGCAAAGATGAGATTGTCGCCGCCGCATTGTCGCAAGAACGTATCAAGCCGTACATATCCGGCAAGACGCCGCAGAAAACTATCTATGTCCCCGGCAAGCTCGTAAACCTTGTTATCTAATCGGGGATGTCGTCCATGAATCACCTACAGCTTACGAAAAAGCTGACAAACAGATATTACGTGATGCGGCACGGACAAAGTAAGGCAAACCTGCAAAATATCATTGTCAGTCATCCGCAGAACGGTACGCATATGGACTATGCGCTGACTGAGCTTGGCAAACAGCAGGCCTATGCGTCGGCAAAACAGTCAAGCCTATCGAGTGACACTGTGATCTACGCATCCGATTTCTCGCGGGCAAGAGAAACGGCAGAGATCGTACGGGAGGTACTAGGGACACCGGTCGTTCATATCACGATAGCTCTGCGTGAACGGCACTTCGGCGATTGGGAAAAGTCTGACAGTGCCAACTACCATACAGTATGGGCTTCGGATAAGACGAATGCTGACCACCGTGAACATAACGTCGAATCGGTCAATGCCGTCCTAGACAGGGTAACCCGCTTCATACTGAGTCTCGAGAAGAGATATACCGACAAAGATATACTGCTCGTCTCGCATGGCGATACGTTACAAATCCTCCAGACTGCTTTTGAGAACACCAGCCCGACTGAACACCGCGGCTTACGACACCTCGAAACAGCGGAGATACGTAGAATGACTTTAGCGGGTAACCCTACGAGTTGACGGTCGTGGGCCCGGGGTCACCTTACGGGGTATGCCAGAGCCGAGCATTGAGCTTTTGGCCGTTCTACGCTATACTACAGGGTAAGTATCAGTATAAGCAAAGATCCAAGGAGCATATTTTTCGATGGGTAAACCAAAGAAGCGCACCAGCCCGCGTAAGACCGGCCTCCGCCGCAGTCATCTGTTGGTCGAGCTGGCACGCAAGGTAAATGCCTCGTCGCCTGTAAAGGCTTACACGACCCGCCGCGAATCCGGCAAAGCCAAAAAAGCCGCGTAAGGGCTGCTGACGCGTTGTCCGGACATGCGAACCGGCCGCCGCAAACAAGGAACAAATAACAACGTATGGCATCAAACCGTCACCTCGGTCGCATCATCGCCCTACAAACGCTCTACGAGCAGGAGTTTCGCCATGACGCCAACGATCCGAACGTGTCGCTCGATGAAATCCTGACACGCAATATCCGGCGTTACCAGGCAATGGTAGAGGATAAGGCGTTCATCAAGCGGCTGGTAGAAGGCGTCAGCGCTGCAACCGATGAGCTGGATGCGCTGCTCGGGCCGATTGCGCCGGAGTGGCCGATCGACCAGATCGCACGGATGGACCGCACCATCCTGCACATCGGCCTGTATGAGCTGAAGCACGAACAGGATGTGCCGCCGAAGGTGGTCATCAATGAGGCTGTTGAGCTGGCCAAAGCCTTTGGCGGTGATAACTCCTCCAAGTTCATCAACGGGGTGCTCGGCACGTTCTACCGCCAGTTGCACCCGGAGGAGGCCGGACCCGGCCCGGCGCCGCGTATCACGCCCCCCGACACCGACGATGCCGCTAACGACAGCAAAGAAGCCCACCCGTGAAGCAGCCGTTCCGAGGATTCCGCAACCTGGTAAACCGACACCATCCGGCAATCGACGAAGTCGTCCACGAGACGACCTCGGGTGGTATTATCTTCCGCCGTGACGTCAGGACGCACGAGCTCGAAATCCTGCTCATGCAGGACGCTAAGAACCGCTGGACGATTCCGAAGGGCCACGTCGAACCGAACGAAGACCCCAAAGACACGGCGCACCGCGAGATCATCGAAGAGACCGGCCTGCAGGAAATGAAAATGTACGACTGGCTGGGCAAAGTGAACTTCCGCTACCGCCGCGGCCACACCCTTGTGCTTATGACCATGCATATCTATATGGTCTTGGGACAGGGCAACACCGACCAGTTGCATCCCGAGGACTGGCTGAACGATATCCGCTGGCTGCCGGCCAACGAGGCCATCGAAAGGATCGCTTATGAAGATATCGGCAAGCTGATCTTGCTGGGGATGAAGAAAATACGCAATGGAAAACTATTCTGAAGCATACCGCACGTTCGCCCGGGAAAAACTGGGCGTCGCGTTCAACAATATCGACCTGCTCATTACGGCGTTCACGCACCGCTCGTACCTGAACGAGCACCGCAAAACCAGCGGCGAGCATAATGAACGTCTGGAGTTCCTGGGCGACGCCGTGCTGGAGCTGGTGTCGACTGAATATCTCTATGCCAACTTCTCAGAGCCGGAGGGCATTTTGACCAACTGGCGCAGCAGTTTGGTCCGCACCGAGAGTATCAGCGCGGCTGCCAACCGCTATGGCTACGAGTCGATGCTACGGCTGAGCCGCGGCGAAAAGCACGGCACCGAGCGGGCCCGCATGCAGATTCTGGCCAACTGCTATGAGGCAGTCCTGGGTGCGCTGTATCTTGACCAGGGTTACGAAGCGGCCAAGCGGTTCATACATGAGAGCCTGCTGGTGACCTTTAGGGATATCCTGGCCAGCGGCTCCTGGATGGATCCGAAGTCGCACCTGCAGGAGATGTCACAGAGCCGGGAAGGCCTGACGCCGCTGTATAAAGTGTTGTCCGAGGAAGGCCCCGACCATGACAAGACGTTCACGGTCGGCGTTTTCATCGGTGGCGAGCTGCGCGGGCAGGGCACCGGGCCCAGCAAACAGGCCGGCCAGCAAGCCGCTGCCGAGCAAGCACTCAAGCGCTACGCTACCATGCCCCCGACGGTGTCGGCATAGCGTACCTTTGACATATCTGGGCGACTCCTGTAAAATAGGGTCAATCGTATCGTAACGCGTAACGGAGAATCGTTTTTCCATGCTCACTATTCGAATGCAACGAACTGGCCGCAGTGGTACCGCAATGTTTCGGGTTGTCGTCCAGGATTCCCGCCAGACGCCGACCAGCGGCAAGGTCGTCGCGCTGCTCGGTAATTACAATCCGCACGCCAAGACCGTTTCCCTGGACAAAGAGAAAGCGACATTCTATCTGCAGCACGGTGCGCATCCGTCGCCACGGATGGCCCGCCTGCTGAAGGACGAAGGCGTCAAGCTGCCCGCCTGGGCCGCTTACAGCGAGCAAAAGCAGGGTAAGCTGCGCAATCCCGAGAAGCTCCGCCGCAACCAGCCGAAAGAAGAAGCCCCGGCCCCTGCCGAGACTACAGCTCCGGAGGCCGCCGAACCGGAAGCTCCCGCTCAGGACGCTCCGGCCGACGCCCAATAACACATTCTCCGCGTCGAATCTTGCTGCGGCCCGATCACCCGGGCCGCAGTTTGCTATAATGGACACGTGTACTTCCATTAAGGTGAGGAGAAGGACCGCATGAACAGTAGTATCGACCAGCAATTTGTAGAATTTGTGGTGAAGTCGCTCGTCAACAAGCCGGAGGCGGTACAAGTCGAGCGTACTATCGACGAGAAGGGAGTGCTCCTGCAGCTCACCGTTGACCCGGAAGACCTGGGCCGCGTAATCGGCAAGCGCGGTGCCACCGCGCAATCCCTGCGCACATTGTTACGTGCCCTGGGAACGAAGAACGACGCCCGCTATAACCTGAAGATCGTTGACAACGGCATGCCGCACAGTAGCGGTGCTATGGATAGTGATGCGCCGGCGCACCACAGTGCATCTAAGGCCAGCATCTCAGCTCACACTGATGACGCAGCCGCCAGCCGTGACGAGGATGATGACGAGCCGGCCGCCAATGGCCGCTTGGCTCGTACGCGCAAAGAGCTCGAAGAACTCGACGACCTCGACGTCTAGGTTGTCCACAGGCGGCTTGCAGGCACGAGCGCGTTTGCGGTATAGTACCAGCGGGTCGACAAAAACGACTGCATCTTCAAAAACCGTCCCAAAGCTCATGCGAGCCGAATGTCCGCAAACGGACGTTTGGGAGCTTTATATGTGGCAGAAAGAACCCCGTCTAGCGGGTTCTTTTTGTTTGCCGGCTTGCTACCGGCGAGGCTGTGCTACACTGGGGCCATGCACATACAGATCATCACCCTCTTTCCGGAGGTTGTCGAGCCCTACCTGCACGCCAGCATGCTCTGGAAAGCCAGCGACCGCGGCATTGCCTCTTATGAACTGATCAACCTACGCGATTTCGGCCTTGGCCCGCGCAAACAGGTGGACGATACGCCCTACGGTGGCGGCGACGGCATGCTGCTCAAACCCGAGCCGGCGGTGGCAGCGATTGAACTGGCCAAGGCACAAAGCCCGCACGCAAAGGTGCTGCTGCCGACGCCCCGCGGCAAGCTGTATAAACAGTCCGATGCGAAGCGGCTGGCTGCTGCGTCTGAGGACCTGATCATTTTCTGCCCGCGCTATGAAGGCTACGATGAGCGCATCACCAACTGGGTTGACGAACAATTCTGTATCGGTAACTATGTCCTTACTGGTGGCGAGCTGCCGGCTCTGATCATTGCCGATTCGGTCGTGCGGCTGTTGCCGGGCGTGCTCGGCGGTGAAAGCAGTGCCGATATCGAATCATTTCAAGATGACGATACGACGGTGGAGTTCCCCCAATATACGCGTCCCGAGGACTTTCGTGGCCTCAAAGTGCCCGGAGTGCTCCTTACCGGCCACCATGGCGAAATCGCCAAATGGCGCGACCGCCAGCAGCGGACATAGACGGGCATAAGAAAATATAGTACAATATCCATACTACCATTTGGGCCGGAGTGGGTTGGCCATGATGCATACAATCGCAACAACAATATGAGCCATAACCAGCAGCCTCTTCCGGTCAGCCCTTCATTCACCTTTGCACCTGAGGTCCCGGAGGCCATGCAACACTTCTATAAGGGCGAATTCATGGCGCTCCCTATCGTGACGCCGTCGGGCGAGCGGGGCTTTGCGTCGGAGACACTCCGGCTTCCATCGGCAGTGCCGGATGAGGCAGCGGTTGTTGATGCGTTACGCCGCATGGAGTTCAGGATAGTGACAAACAGTACCAGCGACAAGGGCAACACTACCTTTGAGGCTGCTACCTTTAACAATGACCCCAATACCCAGGCCACTGTCGCGTTCGTATCTACCTACAGCTCAAGCATTTCTGGTAATAAGGGCAATGCCTGGGAACTGGCCACCATGGCCGCGATGTTCCCGGACGTCACCTTTATCTATCTTGCTTCAGCAGGGAATGGCAAGACGGGAGCGCTCAAGCCTGCCGAGATGCGCCACCTGATCGCCACCGGGCTGCTGACACATACCGAAAAAGGCAACGTGGAAGCGGTCCCTACGATGCAAAATGCAGCCGGTGCACTCTTGAGCCTGGGCAGGGAGCCGTCCGCACTGGCCGGTAATTCGGCAGGCTGTGAGCAAAGCCGCGCTATCGGCATCGCACTGCCCGAGGATACCATTAGCCGGGCGGTCTTCAACGCTGATCCCCACATGACAGCCACCACACCCTTGCAGCTGGCATGGCGCGCCCTGATCACTGAGGGAATGCGCACTGGCGCTACGCTGCGCCGGCAGACCCATGATCCGCTCGCCGTGACGCCGGCGCATGTGGACACGGTCACGACAGAGCGACAGGATATCTATGGGGATTCGGCGGGGACGGCGGCAGAAAAGCTCGGCACTATGGCCATGCTTGCGGCCAATATGTTTGGTCTGGCACATGGCGGCACAGTGCTGAAGCGCGAGGTCGAGGCCTTTCTCCAGCGGCAGCCGAATGCCGTTATGACCTTCTATGTCCCGCTTCGCGACCGTCTCCATGACAGGACAAAGCTCTACCCGCATGCGCGGCAACTCGCCGGCACCTTGCCGGCCGGCTCAAAAGTCATTGCGGTGCCAGAGGCGACGCACGCGTACAATACGCCGAACCCGCTGGCGTTTTATACCATGATCGGGCGGGCGTTAGCGCTGCAGACATCATAGTGCTCCACTGCAGGCGGTAGTATACTGGACTGGTAATGTTTGGAGGGAATGCAATGAAGGTATTTTCTATCAAGCCGGTCTATGCACACTGCGATCTGCCGTGCGGGGTGTACGATCCGGCGCAAGCCATGATCGAAGCCAAGAGCGTTAAGGCCATCATGGACAAATATGCCGGCCTGGATGAGCACAACAAAATGCGCGCCGTGATTATCAAAGAAGAGCGCGCCGAGCTGGTCAAGCACCATCTCATGGTGTTGTGGGCTGACTACTTCAAACCTGAGCACCTGGAGAACTATCCAGACCTGCACAATATGTTTTGGAAAGCCATCAAGCAGGCGAGCGAATGCAAACACCATCTGGAACCCGAAGAAGGCCAGAAGCTCATCGACCAGATAGATGAGATCAGCAAGATCTTCTGGGAAACGAAGAAATAAGTTGCGTATGCAACCGTGAAGAGGCTACTGGTCTTGCGCCGGGTAGTCGGCGAGAGTATGTTGCCGACATTGCGCCCGGAACAGCTCGTTGTCGGTATCGGGATTGGCGCGCCCAAAGACGGGCAGGTGGTCATACTCGCACACGGCGGCCTGGAAAAAGTTAAACGCATCGCCTCTATCAACGGTGAGACTGCATACGTCCTTGGCGACAACGCGCCCGCCAGCACCGACAGCCGGCAGTTCGGCCGCGTGCCTCGGGAACAGATCATCGCCCGTGTCATTTGGCCGCGCACCCGTTTGCCGTCATAATGGCCAACATATAAACCGTAAAGGAATGTTGCCATGAGCGAGATAGCTATCAGCCCCTACCTTAATCTGCAGGGGCGCTCCCGTGAGGCGATGGAGTTTTACCAGCGGGTTTTGGGGGGAACGCTCGACCTGTTGGCGTTTAACCCGGAAGGGGCGCCCAAGCCGGCTGCGCCCGGCGACCGCATCATGCATGCCAGGCTGGCTACCAATGGCGCAAGCATTCTGGCGACGGATGGTATGCCCGAATACCCGCCGACAGTCGGCGACAACTTCGCCATTGTGCTGAACGGCAGCGACCGTGACCGCCTCACCAAGGCGTTCACTGCGTTGAGCGATGGCGGCAAGGTCAAACAGCCGCTCAAGACTGAATCGTGGGGCGATACGTTCGGCTGGCTGGTGGACCGGTTCGGCATCAACTGGATGATTAACATATCGTCAAAGTAGAAAAGCAGCCTGCTAGGCTTCGATGTGCTTGAAGCGGTAGGCGCCGAAGCCGATGAGTACCAGCAGAGTTACGGTCAGGACGACGAAATCTTTGAGCAGGCCGAAGTGCGTGACACCGATAAGCGTGTCGCGCATGGCATCCACGGCGTAAGACATGGGGTTGAGCTCGGCAATGATCCGCAGCCAGTTAGGCACACCGGTCAGCGGATAGAGCGCACCGCTCAGGAAGTAGAGCGGGAAAACGAGGAACTGGTTAATGGCCTGGAATCCCTGCATGTCCTGCACGAACGAGCCGATGCCCGAACTGAAAGCCGCAATGCCGACCGACAGCATGGCGAGGGCGACGAGCATGATGATTACGCCGGCCCAATGCTCCGGCCGGAACCCCAGGCCAAGCGAGATGACAAAGACAAGCAGGCCCTGGATGACTGCCGTGGTAGCGCCGCCCAGCGCGCCGCCGAGCATGATTTTCCAGCGCGCCACCGGGGCGACGAGCGTTTCCTTCAGGAAGCCGAACTGCTTGTCGAACATGATCATGGCACCGTAGAACATGGCCGAGAACAACACGGTTTGCGCCATGATGCCGGGTACCAGGAACTCCAGGTAGTTACCCTGGCCGGCGCGCTTATACACCGAGCCCAGGCCATAGCCAAGCGCCAACAGAAACAGCAGCGGCTGGCCGACAGCACCGACGATTCGTGATTTGGCACGGAAGAAGCGCTTGATCTGCCGTAGCCACAAAATATACATCACCCTCATCGCATGCTCCTTGCCCGCTGTCTGGCGCGCCACGCTTCGTGCGGGTCAACGTTTTCGTCACGGACATCCTTGCCGGTCAGCGCCAGATAGGCCGCTTCCAGGCTGGTCGTGTGCGTCTGGCGCGTCAGCTCTGCGGTGGTGCCCAGGGCGATCAGCTTGCCGTGGTCAATCATGCCGATCCGGTCGGCATTGGCCTCGGCTTCTTCGAGATAGTGGGTGGTAAAAAAGACGGTCATGCCCTCTTCGTTGCTCATCTTGCCGACATAGTGCCAGAGCAGGTTGCGGGTCTGCGTGTCGAGCCCGAGTGTCGGTTCGTCCAGAAAAAGGACATGCGGATGATGCAGCAGACCGCGGGCAATCTCCAGCCGGCGCTTCATGCCGCCGGAGAAGTTCTTGACCGGCGTGTCTCGGCGGTCCCATAATTCCACCAGCTCAAGCAGGGTGTGGATGCGTGAGCGCATATCGCGCGCCTTCATGCCATAGAACACGGCGTGCAGCTCCATATTCTCATACGCCGTCAGTTCGGTATCGACGCTGGGGTCCTGAAAGACGATGCCGAAGCTTTTGCGGGCTTTATCCTGGGCAGTAGTCACATCATGCCCGGCCAGCGTCAGGGTTCCGCCGGACGGCTGCAGCAGAGTCGTAAGCATCTTGATAGTGGTGCTTTTGCCGGCGCCGTTCGGCCCAAGCAGGGCAAACAGCTCGCCTTTATGGACATCGAATGACACGTCATCGACGGCGATAACCTCGCCAAACCGTTTGGTGACGTGCGATAGGGTGATGATAGATTGCTGCTCAGTCATGGCCAAAAACGTGAACGACCGGAGTTTTTGTCTCCCCAACGTACCTACATACAAAGTATAACGGACGGACGCCGATACAGTAAACGCTCCTGCCAGCCTACTGGCTAAGCCTTATAATACACTGAGCATGCTACTTCACCGCCGTCCAACGCCATGGATGCAATTGTTCCAGCCGCTCATCGCAGCTGCACTCATCTGTGCTGCCA
The DNA here is from genome assembly GCA_035545555.1 of Saccharimonadales bacterium (SeqCode). Taxonomy (GTDB): domain Bacteria; phylum Patescibacteriota; class Saccharimonadia; order Saccharimonadales; family UBA4665; genus JANWHZ01. The sequence continues at coordinate 22,686 of DASZYD010000024.1, forward strand.
TAGTGCCGATATATTGGCCGGTCGGCGGGCAACTGCTCGTCCATGCGAAGCACCATCCCTACCGGCGGCCATATACGTTCCCCGCCGGGGGTCGCACCCTGGTGCCGGGATACCGCCTGGTGGCGCTCTACGGCGTGCCGGACTCGCCCGTACTTGGTGCATTGGGTGACCAGCCGCTGGATGCGACGATTGCCCGGGTGAAATCGTTGGCGGCGGAGTACCAGCCGCTGATGCGCGAGCATGCACTGCCGACGCTGGAGATTATCACGACGGTAGCGTCGGCCTATCCGGAGCCTGATGACAGTTACTCGCGGCCCATCGACACGGCAACATTGCAGACGTGGGTTACGACTGCCCGCCAAAGTGGCGTGTACGTTGTACTGGACCTACAGCCCGGCCGTGACGATTTCCTTTCGCAGGCAAAGCAGTACCGGCCGCTGCTTGCGCAGCCGAATGTCGGTTTAGCGCTCGACCCGGAGTGGCGGCTTAAGCCGGCCGAAGTGCCCTTGGAACAGATCGGCACGGTCAGCATTGGTGAGGTCAACAGTACGGTGCAGTGGCTGGCAGATCTTGTGCGCCGGAACCACTTGCCGCAAAAACTGCTGCTATTGCATGAGTTCCGCCTGTCGATGCTGCCGGATCGTACACAGCTGGACACCTCGCACCCGGAGTTGGCGTATGTAATCCAGATGGACGGGCAGGGACCGCAGCCGACTAAAATGGACACCTGGCAGGCCGTAACGGCTGATCCGCCGGCCAACGTATCCTTCGGCTGGAAGAATTTCTACCAGAAAGATTCACCCGTCCGCACCCCCGCCGAAACGATGCAGCTGACACCCCAGCCGCGGTACGTTTCGTACCAATAGGGTGTCACGGTCAAGCCCTGCCTAGCCCCTACGCAGGCCGCGCCGCTGCTAGGCGGCTATGTATGGGCGGTTCTGTGCTTACCCCTAAGCATAACAATAGTTTAATTCCCGTCTGGCTCCTAACTAGGGGCTTGGGTTGGCGCGGCATAAGAAAAGCGCCGCTACGTATGCGGCGCTTTTGCGCTAGGCTTGTTAGTTGGACCCTACCACCCCCAACTCGTCCTATTCCACCCCACGTTCACATTCCACCATACAACACCCAGGGTATTGCTGCTGGTGCCGTAAAAGGCGTCCATGTTAGCACTATCACCGTTGACGGCTGCTGGGTCGGTCGTGACGGTGCCGCTGCTGTCGAGTATGGCCGCCGGTTGCCAGCCGCTGGTAGCGTTGAACCACTCGTCGGCAATGTCGCCGGTTGTCGTGCGCACAAAGATGTCGAAGTCACTGCCGGGGTCACGCGCAATTGGTGAGGGTGTACCAACCGCTGCGACGTGCCATGAGGCATTGGCCCAACCGCCGCCACTGACCCAGTATTGGTCGTGCAGGTAGCCATCACGGCCCTGGTAGAAGACATTGATGTTGCCAGCAGTCTCGGCCAGTGCGCCTGGTGCTGCGGCCACGCTGCCATCACTCAGCAGCGTCGCGGTAGACCAGCCGGTGCTCGCACTCCACTGCTCGTCAATGAGGTTATGGCTGGCATCTTGGAAGAAGACATCCATTGTATCTGAGGTGCGGTGTACCGCCGACGGGTTGCCGGCAATACCGACTGCCCATGAGGTATTGGTCCATCCCCCTGCTGACGACCAGGCTTCATCATGAAGATTGTTGCTACTGTCACGGTAGAAAACCTCCATGTCATCACTGCTGCGGGTAATAGCTGACGGGTCGCCCCGGACTGAGCCATCGTTCACGAGTGTAGTTGTTGTCCAGGTACTGCCATCCCAGGACTGGTCAACGAGATTATTGCTGCTGTTGCGGAAGAACACGTCGATGGTGCTCGTGGTTCGGTCAATGGCTGACGCGGCGCTGGCAGGATTGAGTACCCAAGAAGTTGCCTGCCAGCCGCCGCTCGGCGTCCAGTACCGGTCTACTAAGTTACTGCCGTTCGGGTAGAACACACTGATGTTGCCATTCGGCGCAACGGCACTTGGCCGTATGGTGGGGCCGGTCGGCACGACGGTGCCGGTGCCCCACAGTGGTGCGCCGTCGCTGTCGCGGTACATTTGGAAGTTGCCGTCGGTCTGCATCACGACATGGGCTGCCCCGTCACCATTGGTGCCGGAACCCCACACGGCAGTGTTGTTGGCGCGGTACAGGACAAAGTTACCGTCAGTCTGCATCGCTGCGTAGTTCGCGCCCGTGTTGGCTGTACCTGCTCCCCATAGGACATGGTAGCCAGGGCTGTAGACCATGAAGTTGCCGTCGGTTTGCATAATGGCCGCATACAAACCGTTCGCTGAACGTAAGTAGTTGTCGTTGGGTAAGGTCTGCCCAGCGGCGAGGGTGTCGGAGCCAAAGTAGGTGTGCGTCGGGTGGCCGCTCTCGTTGTTGCCCCACAGTGGCACATTGTTGGAGTTATACGTGACGACGCCGCCATCGTCCTGTACCACAAATCTGCCAAGGGTGGTGCCGTTGGTGCCATCGCCCCACAGGGCGTTGCCGTTCGCGTCGTAGATAACAATGTTGCCGTCACCTTGGGCTGCCAGGTAGGCACCGGGGTGCCCGCTCGTACCGGCACCCCACAGGGCTTGGCCGTTGTTGTACTCTACCAGGTTGCCATCGGTTTGCATCATCAGGACAAACTGCACGTTGTAGGACACAAGATAGGTGTTGGGCTGCATGGTTTGGCCTGCGGTGAGATGATCGCTGCCGAGGTAGACGGCGTTGCCGACACCGCCCCAGGGGCTGCCGCCAGAAGATAGGTCTTTGAAGTGGATGTAACCGCTTGCTGAACTGGTCGCTACGGGGTATTCGTCCCAAACCCCGGTATTAGCATGGTTATAGTCCTCAAGGGTTACTGTGCTACCATTGGTGCTGACGCTCTCTACCCACGCAACATGTTGGGGTGAGCTAGTCCAGTATATTGACCCCGGTTTAGGATTCATGTCTACCGTATAGCCCCGCGCCGTAGCATCTGGACCCCAGCCGACCGCATTATCGTGAAAAGGCATCTCAAAGCCGTTAACTGAGTGCAGCATCCAGGCTGCATATGAGGTACATTCGCGGTTGTACTCACCCCAGTTGTCGAACATGGAGTCTTGCGGCGTAGGTGACCTCCAGGGTGAAGGGTAGGTATCGCTGCCTGCCTTCGCTGCCGGAGGGTTCATCAGTATTGGCAGGGCGGTTGCGCTGAGCAGAGTTAGAAGGAAGGCTATTGTGGGCAGGGCTGTTTTTATGTGACGGGTAAGGACTGCTAATTTCATCATGTGCAGGGACCTCAGATTGTTAAGTTGCTATGCGCTATTGCGGATCGCTGAAACTCAGCAGGATTTGCTTTGCTTGCTGGGCCTCGGTGCTTGAAAACCAGGCGTTTGCCTTGTCTTGGGTGAGCGCTGGCGAGTTTTGGGTAGTACGTGCGCCGCAGGTGGCAAACAATATGCCCGTTGGCTTGTTAGTTGATGTGTTCAGAGCATGGCGGCTGGTAAATGTTGCAAGCGTGCCGCCGACGCCGCTCGTTAGGATGCCCTTGCTGTCCTGTACTGCTATCCAGGGGTAGTATGTAGTACCATCAAGAGTCGTAGTTCCTGACACGACGTAGAGACCAGGAGCATTGCTAATGGCGGCCTTGTCAATGACCGTATTGTAGGGGTAAGAGCTACCGTACTCGTTCCCAAAGCCGGTGAGGTCGGTTACGTATGAGATTTTAATGGCCCCCGATGGGCTGACTATAGTCGTTTGGTCGGTATTCTTGGTGTCGTTAGAGGTTATAGCTGGTGTTGAGACTGTCCAGCCAGCAGGATATTGGAAGCTAGCTTTTTCCTGATTCGACGTATAAGTTGTGGCCGTCTGCGCTGGCGGGTTGTTGGTAGGCTGCTGGTTAGCATTTTGATTGGTCGTTTGGGTGTTGCCTGTTGCGGCGTCCGTTGTCTTGGGTCGATTGTGCTGATACACCACCCATCCTGCTGCGCCAATGATGCCAATTGCAGCCACAATTAGTACAGCTTCTACGATACTGAAGCCTGATTGTTTCCTCTGTCCCTTCATCTCCTGATCTCCCCCTTACATTTGCTTTAAGCATATACGCAGTGTGCTTGCTGGGCAAGCTATTCGATGTCGGGGCTGGCCAGGTCTTGACCCCTTGATTGTGCCCTGAGCGTATAGGAAATACCTCACCCATACGACGCCAATAAACAACTGCAATTGTTTTGTTTATATCCGGTTGGTTGCCGACAGTGCGTCCGCCCGGGCATGACCTCCCGCCGGAGGTAGGGCTAGAAGAAGCTATAGGCCACCGTAACCGCCGCCATAGCCCCGATAGCTGACCTGCGGTTTGTAGTAGTTGGTTATCTTGTATGGTTGGCTCCCGCCATCAGCAGACATGATGTAGAGCTCGCTATCAGACTTCTGCACGAGCAGATAGTTATCCGTGAACCAGCCGTACGGGCTATAGTCGCTTTCGGAGGCGATGGTCTTGGCGTTCTGCCCGTTGTTGTCGCCGACCTTTAAGTTGTTTTTGCCGTCGGCGTAGGCAGACCAGAAGATCTTATCTCCTGCCGGCGAGAGCAGATAGGTGGGATAGGTTGTATTGAGAAGAGTCTGGCCGTTGACGTCGCTTGACTGTGAAACCTTCCCGTCTTCATATTCATAGTAGGTTGTGCCGCTTGAGGTGTAGTAACTGATAGTCAAGGAGTTTACGGCGTAGGGTATGACCTGGAAATAATAGTCAGCATTTGCATCGAGCGTAAAGCTCTTAAGTACCGTTTTGTTGCTACCATCACTCTTCATCGAATAAAAAATTGCCTGCTTGCCAGTAACTTGAGGGTAAAAGGTGGGGTACCACGACATTCCGTAAAAGACCTTATCGCCCACCAGATATTGCCCAACAATTCCTTGATACGTTCCATCGGGATTGGCGGCCGTTTGGGCCAATACATCAATCGTCTTCGTTTGGGCATCGAAGCTCTTGAGCGCTTCGCGACCGTTTTGATTCGCAGCAACGTTGTTCCGATCGACCAGGTATATGAATCGATCACCGCTCCACCCAACTAGCGTAAAGCTAGCATCTCCCTCGTCAATGTTCGACATGTTATCAGTGCTAGTATCAATCAGATCAATCTCGGGGCCGCCGGTGGCTTTACGTTGCGTGTAGAGGGCCAGGTACTTCCAATCTCTAGACGCTAAAAGCACCGTGTCCCTTTGATCCTCATTCCCGGTACCAGCCAAGACTGTCTGGCGGTTGGTGCCGTCCAGGTCAGTCTTTACGACATCGATCTTGCCACTGAAGTTTGAGAGAAAATACAGTTTTCCAGCTGGGGTGATAGCAAACGAATTTGCACTGACGGTCCGGTTAGTCACCTGCACAGTGCTGTTCAAGGCGTTAAATCCACTGGCGGTGATGACCACCTTCTGTGTCGCTGCAGTAGCTGGTAGTACAACTGTTGCAGTGCCGTCAGCTGCTGTAGTGGCTTCCGAGTTGAGTGCCTTGACGCTCGCACCGGCTATTGGCTTGCCAGTGATTTTGTTGATAACAGACACAGGAACAACTCTACCAATGGCTTTAAGCTCGATGGTTACATGGTTATCGCGTGCGGATAACCCAACGAGCTGGCTATGGGTATATGTCTGATAGAACTGTTTGCTGATCGCCAGCGTTTGGTAGCCGACGTTGGCATGAATATGGACCATACCAGAGGCATTCGTCGTAGCGCGTTGCCCGCCTACCACCACCATTGCCTTACTGACTGGCGTCCTGGTCTGGCTGTCAACAACCGTTACGAATATGTCTTGCTTGATGAACAGCCTAAGAGCTGTATAGCGAGTGAACGGTATTGCGGCAAGCAACAATATGAGCGCAACTGCTGTCGATGGGATGGCCAGCCGCTTTTTCATCCAATAGATATGCCTGATGTGCCGCAGCCGTTCGCGTAGCCTCGTTAGTATCTGTCTCCTATCCGCCTGGTGCTCCGTCTCCTGTGGAATCTTCTTTTCAACCTCAGCAGGTTCTGTGGCGGCTGGAGTGTTTTTGGCGCCGAAGCCCGCCTGCTTGTCTTTCTGTTTTCTCATTTGAGGCATCCTGCTTATGTATAGCCTCAGCGTACAGGAGATGGGAGCTTCGAGCAATATTAGCAATGGTCCCTAATAAAAACACACCCGGGTGTTGGTCCGGGTGTGTTTGGCTGAGCGGTCAGGTTAGACGGCGAGCTTGCGGCGCAGGACGAAGCGGTGGAAGATAGCACCCGCGGCGGTCGCGGCGGCAAAGATGCCGAGCACGTCACCCGCACCGGTGTTGGTCAGCTGTGATGGCGGTGTCGGGGTCTTGATCGAGGCCTGACAGGCCGGGATAACTGCCGTGCTGCCGATCGGGCTGTTGATGACGACGCTGGCGGTGTCGCTGACGCCATCACCGTAGGTGTGGGTATCGGTGTTGGTGGCAACCGTCTCCGAGCTGCCGTCACCAAAGGTGAAGGTGTAGCTGGTGACCGTGGTATTGACCGGGTTGGCCATGGCCGTAAAGACATACTTGTTGGTGCTGCCTTCGGCCGGCGTGGCAGTCAGGCTGACGCAGGCGATAGACGCAGGCTGCTTCGGAATGGCCGGGATCTTGAACTGCTTGGTGCAGTCCGGACCGCCGACGGTACCGTTTACCTTGACGGTCGAGGTGATGGTCTGGTCGGCGTTGGTCTGGGTGTAGGTGTGGTCGGTCGAAGCGGTCGTCGCGCTGGTCGCCACGTTCTTGGTGCTCTTATCGCCGAAGTCAAACAGGTAGCCGGTGATCGGGTTGTACTTCTCGGTCGCAGTGGCGACGAAGTGATAGGTGATAGTGTGCTTCTTGTCGTCAGTCGCGGTCTGGGTGGCAGTCAGGCTGGTGCAGTTCAGCTCTTTCTTCGGTTGGCTCGGGGTGACGGTTATGATGTTGAAGCAGGGGAGCCAGACGGCGAAGTCTACCATGCCGGTTGTT